>NZ_JBSGZI010000170.1:0-8601 GCF_053610945.1 Streptomyces sp. NPDC054849 | reverse complement strand
GGAGCCGAGGGGTCAGAGGTACTGGGCGAAGTCGTCCAGGGTGCGCAGGACCTCCGACTCGGGGGGCGTGGCGCCCGCGGCCGAGCTCGACGCGTACGACCAGGCGCGTCAGGACGAGGAGGAAACGGAGTTCCGGCGCACGGTCGCGTGAGTCGACAGTCTCAGCGCCGAGGAGCTCGAGGCCATACAGAAGCAGAACGCGGCTACGGCCGCGGCCGCGGCCGCGGCAGGAAGCC
Organism: Streptomyces sp. NPDC054849; assembly: GCF_053610945.1. Lineage (NCBI taxonomy): Bacteria > Bacillati > Actinomycetota > Actinomycetes > Kitasatosporales > Streptomycetaceae > Streptomyces > Streptomyces sp. NPDC054849. The sequence goes on along the minus strand of NZ_JBSGZI010000170.1, from coordinate 8,365 downwards.
TGCGCGCCGAGCCGACCGCGATCGCCTCCCGGGCCTGCCCCGGGCCGTGAGCCGTCAGCAGAACATCGGGGCAGTCGAAACCGGCGCGCCGGGCAGGGGGCATGGCGCCGCCACGTGGCACGAGGGAGCCGGGGCCCTGTCGGCCGACCTCCGCGACAGGCGGGCCCGCCGGACCGCGACCGCCGACCTGCAGACCGCTCCACCGGCCGCGCGGCCCGCCGGGGAACGCCCCGCGGCCGCCGCTGCTGAAGTGACGGACTTCAAGCCGTGGGGTGCCGGGCTGCGCCTGGTGTGCGCGTGTGGCGCCGTCCACGCGCCGACTGTGCCCGTGGTCGACGTTGGCGGCGCGCACGTCGGCACTGGCGCGGAGCCCGGCCGCCTTCAGCATGCCGTTGATCATCCAGTCGGCGTTCACCAGGGGACCTGCGGGTTGTACCGGCTTGCACGACGCGGCGCGGTCAGCGCGCTGCCGATGAGGTTGACCTCGATCACACGCCGCCATACCTCGGGATCGCATTCCAGCAGCGGTCCTCCGAGGGCCACACCCGCGTTGGCGACGACCACGGAAGGCTCACCCAGGGTGTCCCGCACGTCTTCGGCGGCCACGGCGAGCGCGTCCGCGTCTGTCACGTCGACCGTCCGGTGGGCCGCAGGGCCGGGCAGCCGTGCTGCCAGTCTCCTGAGCCGTTCCCCCTCCAGGCCGAGCAGGGCCACCCGGGCGCCGCCCTCGGCCAGGGCGTACGCCAGATCTGCGCCGAGCCCCCGGGCGGCGGGTAACCACAGCGACACGCCCCTCCAGGGGACCTGAGCCGGTCCGGTACCGCCGTGAGCGGGTCCTCATATCGGGCATCTGCCCGACCCCCTCACCTCTACACGGCTCGCGGGACGGCGTCGTGGCAGTGCGCGTGTCTCGGCTCGGGCCGGGTATGCGCGCCTGGGCCGCAGGCAGGCCGGCCGGGTCGTCGAGGGACCGCGGGCAGCCGCACATCCTGGACAGGAGAGCGCTGAAGTCAGCAGTACCGCTTACGGCACGTCAGTGGCCGGCGTGTTTCGACAGCTCCGAATGTCCGAACTGCAGGGCGTCCGACACCGTCACGGCGGTCAGGGCTTCGGTCACCACGCGGGTGGCCTGCGGCCAGACGACCCGGTGAAGGTGGCCACGATCCACACGCTCAGGCAGAACGGGCAACTGATCAGCTCACCCATTGTTTTCCGGCCCGGTTCATCGCGCGGGGTCTCGTTGAGCTCTGCCGGAGCGCCGGCACAGTCCACCTCGGTGAACGGGGCGCGCAGCGGACGCGTCACCGTGGCCTTGCCGATAAGGCGGCTGAGCCGGAAAGAGGCCGTCGCGGTGAGCAGAAGACCCCAGGGGCCGGGGGAGACAGGTCCACGGCGTCCGCTCCAGTACCGCAGGAGGGTCCAGCCCGCCGTGTATCCGGCGAACGCGACCATCGCGCGCAGGTGCCCGCTGTGGGACTGCAGCCCTTGGAACGTTCCCATCGAACCGCCTCCTGCCCGGGGTAATCGTCACGTCGTGGACCGGCACCACTTCGGATGCCCGGACTCGCCAGGACCTGCGAACCCTGGAGGGGGCTCCCGGCTGCTCCGGTACTTGGTTTGCCCCTGCTGCCGACGGCGGCTCCGGGCTCCGTGGTGCGTCGGGTAAGCCTCGTCAGCGGTTTCCCAGCGGCGTTCGGGGGCAGCGGCCGATAGAGCGCGGCATTCGAAGGACGAAGGAGCAGGCGATGAGCGAGCACAGTCCTGATGCGTCGCGTAGGGCCTACACGAGGGCGCAGGACCCCGAGGAACCCGGGGCTCACTCCGGGGCGGAAAGCCAGGCACGGGAGCGGGTGATCCCGGGGACGGCAAGCGCCAGTGAGGGCTACCACCAGGCTGGTACCGGCGAAGGCGATCCCCTGTCAGGCGTCCGGGCGGAGCAGTCGGACACCACCGACGACCCACGGGAGACAGGTCCCGCGAGCGGGAATCCTGCTTCGGCCGTAGCCGTCAGCCCCGAACAGGTCCGCATGCTGCTTGACCCCGCTGGGCAAGACAGCTGCCTGGTGCTGATCGAAGGGCGCACCGAGGTCGTCCCAGCCGCGCAGGTCGCAACGGATCGCTACAAAGGGGCCGTCGAGGTCGCCACCGGCCGTGATATGGCTGACCTGGTGGGCTCCACCGCGGTCACCGAGGAGGACGTGAGTGCTCTGGCAGCACGGTTGCAGGCCATGGTCGCCCAACTGGGTGCTTAAAAGCAGCCGAGCCGTCCACCTCGGCGTAGGAGACCCGGCGCCGGCAACTTCGCGAGTCGACGTCTGCGTCCGCTTCCCTGGCGGCTCCGCCAGAGGGGCAGAGGAGAGACGCATGGCCCACAACGAACGTTCCCACTGTGCTGAACGCCCTGAAGGACGTCGATTTCCCGGCCGGCAAGAAGCAACTGGTGGACGCTGCCCACCGGTCCGACTCCTCCGAGGAGGGACTCAGGCGTTCCGCGGGATCCCGCCCGAGCAGTACACGAACCGCGAGGACGTGGCCAGGTCGGTCCGGGTGGGCCCGACTCCGATCTCGGGCACACCACCGCGCAGCAAGGTGAACAGGCGCGCCAGGGCAGCAAGCCGGGCCTGTCGCAACACCTGCGGGACGCCCCCCAAACGCCCGTCCAAGAAGAGTTGGACGAGTGAGGGAGTTCGGCGATTCATCCACCGAGGACTGAGCCCCAGCCAAACCTCTCACGCCACTGAACGGTGTGCCGGGCCCGCGCTGGCGGGAAGCCGCCTGACGCAGGGGGCCTCCTCATGGATGTCGGCAGCCGAGCTTGGCCTCTCGGAGCAGGGGCGCTCTGCCGGGTCGGGACGGTCGCTCCCTGCCCGGCCGCCGCGGTAAGGCACGCCTCGAGATGTACACCGCGTCCCTCACGACCGCAAAGGCTCTGCACTCATCCTCGCCTCGCAGAGGCCATCGCCACCGTCTGGGGCTGCCACCTAAAGGTTCGACAGTCTCCCTCACTCATGCCCGAGGGGCAGCGGCGGGCTACTGCTGCCCCTCCATGGCCGCGTTCCGAGGTTAGGCGCCGGCGGGCGTCACTCCGCGGCGAAGGCGGCCGGGGGTCGTGCCCAGCCGTTGACGCAGCAGTGTGGTGAGGGTGGAGGCGTTTTCGTATCCGACGCGGCGTGCGATGGTCTCCGTGGGGAGGTCAGTGGTGCGCAGCAGGTGGGCGGCTTGTTCGAGCCGGATGCTCTGGGCGAAGCGAAGGGGTGAGATGCCCAGTACCTTGTCGACGGCCCGTTGGAGGGTCCGTTCGCTTGCCCCGACCGCTCGTGCGGCTTCGGCCATTCTCAGCGGTTGGTCGATGTGTGCGCGCACCCATCGCTCGAAGGCGCTGACGGTGGGGTCGGTGCGGGCGAGGTGGCTCGTGATGGCGTAACCGGCCTGGGCGGGACGGTGGTCGACCACGAGGTATCGGGCCGTCAGATCCGCGAGGGCCGGGCTGGTCTCGCGCACCAGGGCCAGGGCGAGATCGAGGTGCGCCATGGCGGCTCCGGCCGTGGTCACACCAGGGGCATGGGCCAGCATGTGGCTCTCGTCCAAGGTCACCTGAGGGTACGTCTGCCGGAATGCCGGTGCCAGCCACCAGCTGGTGGTGGCGGCCAGCCCGTCCAGCACGCCCGCCTCGGCGAGGAGGAACGTACTGGTGCAGGCCGCCGCCAGGGGAACGCCCCCGGCCCGGGCCCGCCGCAGCGCCTCGCGTTCGGGTTCGCGTTGCGGAGCGGCCACCCAGTCCAGCAGTGGTCCAGGCTGTTTCGGACCGGCTCCCGGCACGAGAAGGAGATCGGGCCTTGGGGCCTCTTCGACGGCCTGAGCCTCGATCACGTGTCCGCACGCCGTACGGACGGCACCCTGCCCGCTGACGCGGATCAGCTCCCAGCGCGGCGGGGGATGCGGCAATTCCTCCCGCAGCTCATTGGCCATCTGCAGAACGTCGAAGACCGTGGCCAGCCCGGAGTCGAAGAGGCCGTCCATCACCAATACCGAAACCCTCATGTCGGAAACGGTAAAGCATCCGGCGGATCCGCCACTGCCTGCACTCCCCCGGCCCCTCATACGGTGATCACATCGCACAACGGCGCGACATCACACCCCCAGCCACCACACAAGAGGAGCACTCCATGACCAACGCCCTTGTCCCCGACACCGCCCGCATCGGCCTGCTCGCCCGCATCGAAGCCAAACCGGAGTACGTCCGCGAGGTCGAGGACCTGCTCACCGGCGCCCTTGCCCTGGCCCGGGAAGAGACCGGTACCACCCTCTGGTTCGCACTGCGCCTGGGTTCCACCACATTCGGCATCTTCGATGCCTTCGGCACAGAGGAGGACCGCACCACGCACCTCCAGGGCAAGATCGCGGCGGCGCTCATGGACAACGCTCCGAAGGTGCTCGCGGAGGCCCCCGAGATTCTGCCCGTCGAGGTTTTGGCCGCGAAGCTCTCCTAGCCCGTCGACTCCGACCAGGAAGACAGGTCCCGGACCTTCCCCAGCGAACCGCCCCGCACGCAGAGGGAAGCCGTCCGCGCCGTACTTCACACCACCCGCCAGCACCGTCAGGGCACCGATCAGCAGACGCCGCTGGCGGGAGAGCCCGCGCAGCTATGTCGACAGCGGGGCGCCAGCGGCGTTCCCGCGCGCCTGCGTCGGCCTGATGGACCACCCATGTCGCCGACCAGCTCGTACGCCGCACCCTCGGCCCGGCCGCCGTCCTCACCGAACGCAACTGACCATCCGACTCCCCGCTGCTCACCGAAGGGGTCAGCCGACTGTCGAGAACAGGTCAGGCAGCCGTAGCCGTGTACTGGAGGGCTTCGTTGACCGCCGCGTGCGGGGAGGGCTGCGCCATCAACACGCACAGCGTGTACACGGCATCGTCCACGGCCCGCCGGGCGCCGTGGTCGCCTGGCGCAGCGCTCAGGCGGAGCCGGGCGTCGAAGAACCGAGTTAGTGCCCGATCGGCGTCCTCACGGGTCGGCATCAAAACCGGCCCCGACCTCCGAGACTCCCCATGCGGCCGGCGACCGGCCCGCACGGCATTGTCCAGGGCCTGCTCGATGTCAGCCGGCACGGGGGTGCCGCGGGATCCGGCGACCATCGCCTGCGCCACCTCGATCTCCGTCAGGCCCGCCCGCGCGGCTGCGGCGGACAGAACCTGCTCGGCCAGCCGAGCGGGGCCGGGAAGCGTCGCCATCAGCATGCCCACGGCCCACGAGCGCGCCGGCTCCGGCGTGATCCCGGCCTGCGGAACAGCGGCCTCCTCGGAGTGAGGAGAAGACAGAAGATCGACGCTCATGAAGATCACACTCCTACGAAAACGCGGCCCCGCGGCACGCTCCTGTGCATCATGTGCCCCCTGAAGCCCGTGCAATGCACACGCAAATGCAGCCCTTCTGCTCTGAGGCATAGCGGGCTGGTCCTGGCCGCCCCTGTCTGGGTCTGTCCGCGAGCCTCGTACCGGTTGGACGTTCGTCACGATGACGGCTATACGGGTGCCGCTACGCCCCGTCGGTCCGTGAGGAGAACGCATTGATCAGCGTGGAAACCGAGCAGTGCGAAAACACGATTCTGATCAGCACGGCCGGAGACCTCGACGAAACGGCGGCCCCTGTGCTCCAGCAGCCGGCTGCCGACCCACGCGGCGCAGGGCGGATTCATCCCGCGGCACATGCGTCCTGAGGCAGGTGCCGGTCCACCCTGGGTCCGCTACCCAGACGTTCGGCCCGCCGGTCGTTATTGAGGAAACAATCCCTCTGGCCCTGGACGTCGGATCGTTTCTCCAGGCAGAGGTCGCTGGTCGGTGGTTCGGCAACGCGCGATGGACGTGGTCGGTGTCCCGTCACCGGGCTACGGACGAACAGTCACATTCGTAAGGAGCACGGGTGCCTACCGGGCCCTGGGGCATCGCGACCGGCCCTGCGGCCGACACCTCTGGGTCCACCGTTCAAGAGTAATCGTCCAGCCAGCGGCTACCGGTGCTTCAGCGCGCCGCGCACCAACCCCTCGCCATACCGGGCCAGGATGGGGCCCCGTAGGTCCGGAGCCTTCGGGTGACGGGAGCAGAACATTGATCAACGTGGACGTCCAGCACTGCGGCAGCTCGGTTCTGATCAGCGCCACCGGGGAGCTCGACGAGGGTGCGGGGGAAGTGCTCCAGCGGGCGCTGGACCACGTGACCATGGACGAGCGCGATCTCCTGGTGGACCTGCACGCCGTCGTGGCCATGGATGTCGAGGGCCTGCTCCACCTCCTGAACCTGCACCGGCGCGCAGAGCGCATGCGCCTACGGGTCCTGGTCACCGGCTGGCAGCCCCAGCCCCAGCAGGGCATGGCCGCCGTGGCCGGCATCCCCGGGCCCAGAACGGCCACCGGGGAGCGTTACGCCCTGGCAGGATTCCGCCGGCTCCTCGAGGAGAAGGCGCAGCGCAGACGGGAGCGCTCGGACTTTGCCGACGGCCGGCTGCCCCGCGGCTAGCCACGCGCTGGTGTCGCTGAGGCTTGGCAGGGAGCAGCGTCTCCGCGGGTGCGAAGAGTGCTTCAGGGGGAAGGGTCCCACTCTTCGGGCCCGGCGCCTCTCCATTCCACGAAGTCGGGGTCGTTGAGATCCACGTCCTCGGCGTTCTCCAGCCCGGCGGCGGCGAGGAAGACCCGGATGTCGGCCGGGCGGTGCGCAACGCCGATGGCGACACCGTCGTAGCGGACCCGGCGCCATCCCTGCTCGTCGGGCGGGTAGACGATCAGCTTGGCGGACATGGGCCCAGCCTCTTCCCCCCCTCGGCTGGAGATCGGGGATGCGTCGTGCCTGAAGCTGTACGGCAGCCGCCTGGCGGGGGAGCACGCCACTCGGCGAGTGTGAGCGTGGCGACCGGCGGGGGGGGCGCGGCCAGAGGGGGTGCAGCTTGCCGGCTTGTTAGGTGTTTAGCGAATCTGCTAAATATTGGCTATGGCAGATTTTCAGGACGAGGCGGGGGCTTTTCGCGCCCTTGCCGACCCGACCAGGCGCCAGATCCTCGAAGACCTTAGAGGCGGTGAACTGGCGGCCGGTGAGATCGCGAGCAGGTTTCCCATCAGTGCGCCATCCATCTCCCGGCATCTCGGCGTGCTCAAAAGTGCGGGATTGGTCACCGAGCGCCGGGACGGCAACCGGATCCTTTACACACTGGTCGCGGATCGCCTGGCGACCTGCGTCGGGCGGTTCCTCAGCGCCGTGTGTCCCGAGCAGATAGTCCTGCGTCACAACCGCCGCCCCGCGGCAGAGAACGAGGAGTCATGAGGCAACCACGTCTGTCCAGCGTCGTGGAACGGCGGCTGCTGGTGAACTACCGGGTCGCCCCGGATGCCGCGGCACGTCTGCTCCCCGGCCCGCTGCGCCCGCAACTGGTGCGCGGCCACGCTGTTGCGGGTATCTGCCTGCTGCGAGTCGGCGGTGTGCGGCCCACATGGGCACCCAGAATGCTGGGCCTGCGAAGCGAGAACGCGGCATACCGGATCGCCGTCGAATGGGACGGACCTGACGGCGTGGAGAGCGGCGTCTACATCCCGCGCCGCGACACCGCGTCACGCATCACTGCCTGGGCCGGCGGGCGCGTGTTCCCCGGCGAACACGGCCTCGCCGATTTCGACGTCCACGAAACACCCGACCGGATGCGTATCGCGCTGGCCACGCGGGACGGCCACACACGGGTGGATGTCACCGTTGAGCCGGCCGACGAACTGCGAGGCAGCGACCTCTTCGCCGATCTCGCCGAGGCCTCCCGTTTCTTCCAAGACGGCGCAAAGGGCTTCTCAGCCACCCCATCCGGCCGCTCCCTGAACGGCGTGCAACTGCACACCGACGCCTGGCACGTGGAACCCGTCCAGGTCCGCGCCGCCACATCCTCCTTCTTCGACGACCCGGACCGCTTCCCACCCGGGAGCGCAACCCTGGACAGCGCCTTGGTGATGCGGAACGTCCCTGCCGATTGGCAACCCCTCGCCGCCATGGCCGTCAAGACAGGCGCTCAACTCGCCAGCTGAAGCGCTCCTTACCTTGTTGGCGGGTTGATTCCGGTCCTTCGTACGATCGGGAGACCCGGGAGCCTGGGTGTGGCTTTAGAGGTCCTAACAGAAGCTGTTGATCATGTGACTTTCGGTTCGGATGGTCGTTGGTCTGGCCGTGGGGAAACGTCAGTCGCGGCCATGGATCGTGTCGGATGAACTGTGGTCGCTCATCGAGCCGTTGCTGCCTGAGCCGGCGGCCAAGCAGGTGGAGGGGCGCCCTCGGGTGCCGGACCGGCAGGCCCTGTGCGGGATCCTGTTCGTGCTGCATACCGGGATCCAGTGGG
>NZ_JBSGZI010000169.1:0-9200 GCF_053610945.1 Streptomyces sp. NPDC054849 | reverse complement strand
CGCCACACTGGGTGTGGCGGGGCCCCTCGGCTTGTGTATCCGTCCGGCTGTCAGGCGGACTTGCGGCTGTCCCGCGGATGCACGGCAATGTTCATGGCGCCGGAACGCAGGACTGCAAGCCTTTCGGCCAGCACTTCCTCCAGCTCCTCGCGGGTGCGTCGCTCCATGAGCATGTCCCAGTGCGTTCGCGCAGGCTTGCCCTTCTTCTCTTCGGGCCCGTCCCCGTCCACCAGGAGTGCCATGGCGCCGCACGCCTTGCACTCCCACTCCGGCGGAATTTCTGCCTCAACCGAGAACGGCATCTCAAATCGATGTCCGTTCTGGCATGCGTACTCCACCGCCTGGCGCGGGGCCAGATCGATGCCGCGGTCCGTCTCGTAGCTGGTAACCACGAGGCGCGTACCGCGGAGAGCTCGCTCACTCATGAATCGTGCCTCCCGGGCTTGTCGCCCACAGGACAGGTGTCGCTGTCGTCGTCATCCGGTCAACGTCCGGTCGGCGGTATAGATTCCCGCTCCGGGTGTGCGTCGCCCGTCGTACCGCCCCTTGTTGTACCCACCAGTGCCCGTTTTGTCACATCTGGCAGCAGATGTCACCCAACGTCCAGACTTCTTTAGCGCGCAGTAACGGTCCGCCTGGCAGGCCAAAGGCGTACACTACCGGCCCTTTGCTTCAACGTCTAAATTCGTTCGGAATTCGTTCGCGGATCCGGGCCGGGCGCACGCTCGGACCCGCTCTCAGATCCGTTCCGGTACAGGATTGCCTGCCGCCTCCACCGCACGCCGCACCGGCACTCGCGCCAGCAGCACGAATCCCAGTGCGAAGAAGACCACCAGCGAGATGATCGCGTCCCGGTAGCTCCCCGTGAGCTGGTAGGTCAGGCCGAAGACGAGGGGGCCCACCCAGCTCAGGCCGCGGTCGCTCATCTCGTACGCCGAGAAGTACTCCGCCTCCTTGCCCGCCGGCACCAGGTGCGAGAACAGCGAGCGCGACAGCGCCTGGCTGCCCCCCAGCACCAGCCCGATCATCGCGGCGAGTGCGAAGAACCACACCGGGGTCCGAGCCGGCAGGAAGTAACCGGCGGCCAGCGTCACCGCCCAGGCCGCCAGCGAGCCCAGGATCGTCCGCTTGGCGCCGTAGACGCGGGCGAGGCGGCCCATCCCCAGCGCACCGGCCACCGCCAGGACCTGCACCAGCAGCACCGCCCCGATCAGGGTGGACTGCTCCAGCTTCAGCTCCTCCGAGCCGTAGATGGAGGCCTGCGAGATCACCGTCTGCACGCCGTCGTTGTAGATCAGGTACGCCAGCAGGAACGACAGGGTCAGCGGGTAGCGCCGCATGTCCTTCAGGGTGGCGACGAGCTGCTTCCAGCCGCTCACTGGCTGCCCCGCCCCCGGCTCCCGGACCACGGCCCGGTCCCGCAGCCGGCGCAGCGGGATCAGCGCGAAGGCGCCCCACCACAGGCCCGCCGAGGCCAGGCAGATCCGTACCGCCATGCCCTCGGTGAGGCCGAAGGAGTCGTGGCCCATGTAGAGGACCAGGTTCATCACGAGCATCAGGGAGCCCGCCGTGTAGCCGAAGGCCCAGCCCCGCGAGGAGACGCCGTCCCGCTCGTCCGGCGTGGAGATCTGCGGCAGATAGGCGTTGTAGAGCACCATCGAGACGGACAGCGAGGCGTTCGCGACGATCAGCAGCAGCCCGCCCAGCAGGTAGCGCTCACCGCCGAGGAAGAACATCCCGGCCGTCGCCGCGGCGCCCGTGTACGCGGCCACCGCCAGCAGCGGCTTCTTGCGCCCGGTCCGGTCGGCGACGGCTCCCACCAGCGGCATCATCAGCACGGCCAGGATCACCGAGGCCGAGACCGAATAGGCGAAGAAGGACCCGGCCCGCACGGGGATGCCCAGCGGGTGCACGAAGCCCTCGGCGTCCGCGGCGGCCTTGGCCACCGAGGTCAGGTACGGCCCGAGGAACACCGTGAGGACGCTCGCCGAGTACACCGACACGGCGAAGTCGTAGAAGTACCAGCCCCGCTGCTCCCGCTTGCGGGCGGCCGTCGCGGCCGTCGCGGCTGTCGTGGCCTGCGCGGCCGCGGACGATCTCCCGTCCTCGGCCCCGGCTTCCGCTTCCTCGGTCTTCCTGCTGTCTTCCGCACCCACGTGGTGCCCCCCTCGCTGGTCCCCGTACCGCAGCGGCCCGCCCTGCCCGCGCGCGGCCCGAAGAGCGTGTCAGGCCCAGGCCCCGCGCCGGTCCAGCACCGTGCGCAAGATGTCGATCCGGTCGGTCATGATGCCATCGACACCCAGGTCGAGGAGAGCCTCCATACGTTCCGGTTCGTTCACGGTCCACACGTGGACCTGCAGACCCCGCTCGTGCGCGGTCCGCACGAAGCGCCGGTCGACCACGCGGATGCCCCCCTGGGTCTCCGGAACCTGGGCCGCCACCGCCCCGACCCGCAGTGCCGCCGGGATCGCGTACGAGCGCAGCCGCAGGCCGACCACCCCGCGCACGCCGTACGAGGTCGCCAGCCGGGGGCCGGCGATCCTCTGGGCGCGGGCCACCCGGCCCTCCGAGAAGGAGCCCACGCAGACCCGGTCCCAGATCCCGGTCCGCGCGATCAGGTCGACCAGCGGGTGCAGGGCGGACTCGGCCTTGACGTCGATGTTCCAGCGGGCGTCGGGGAACTCCTCCAGCAGTTCCTCGAAGAGCGGCAGGGGCTCGGTGCCCGCGACACGGGCCTCGCGGACCTGCTTCCAGGGCAGCTCGGCGATCCGGCCCCGGCCGTCGGTGACCCGGTCCAGGGTGGAGTCGTGAAAGGCGACGAGCTTGCCGTCGGCCGTGGTGTGCACATCGGTCTCGAAGTACCGGTAGCCGGCCTCGGCGGCCCGGCGGAAGGCGGCGGTGGTGTTCTCCAGCCCGTCCGCGGCCCCTCCCCGGTGTGCGAAGGGGATCGGAGCCGGGTGGTCCAGATAAGGATGGCGAAGGCGTACGTGCGTCACGGCGGCAGTATCCCCCGTGGTGCGAGGCAACGGTGGTATGCGGGGTGAACGGTGGACCGGGTGGCGCTCGATCTCCGGCGGTCGGTCCCGTCGCGCCGTCCCCGTACCCCGCCGGTGCCACCGCTCCCGCACCCCTGGTGCAAGTGGACTGGCGCGTGACAGTCTGTGCCCGCAGACATCAATCCAATCCCGGCCTCTGGCGCGTGCCGTCAGGGCCAATCCGACGAAGTGGACCGGACGCCATGGCCGAATGGACCTCAGCGGTCGGTGCCGCGCAGCTCGCCCGTCTGATCACCTCGCAGCAGGAGCGGACGGCCGTGGCCGGCGCCCGCAAACCGCCCGCGTACCGCACCCTCGCCGACGGGATCCGCCTCCTCGTCCTCGAAGGCCGCGTCCCGGTCGCCGCCCGGCTCCCCGCCGAGCGGGAGCTGGCCGTCGCCCTCTCCCTCAGCCGCACCACCGTCGCCGCGGCCTACGAGGCCCTGCGCGGGGAGGGGTTCCTGGAGTCCCGCCGCGGCTCCGGCAGCTGGACCTCCGTCCCGGCCGGGAATCCGCTGCCCGCCCGCGGCCTGGAACCGCTGCCGCCGGAGTCCCTCGGCTCGATGATCGACCTCGGCTGCGCCGCCCTGCCGGCCCCCGAGCCCTGGCTCACCAAGGCCGTCCAGGGCGCGCTGGAGGAGCTGCCGCCGTACGCCCACACACACGGGGACTACCCCGCGGGCCTGCCCGCGTTGCGCCGGATGCTCGCCGACCGCTACACCGAGCAGGGCATCCCCACCATGCCCGAGCAGATCATGGTCACCACCGGCGCGATGGGCGCCATCGACGCCATCTGCAGCCTCTTCGCGGGGCGGGGGGAGCGGATCGCCGTCGAGTCCCCCTCCTACGCCAACATCCTCCAGCTCATGCGCGCCGCCGGGGTCCGCCTCGTACCCGTGGCCATGGCCGACGGGCTCACCGGCTGGGACATGGACGTCTGGCGGCAGGTGCTGCGCGACTCGGCCCCCCGCCTCGCCTACGTGGTCGCCGACTTCCACAACCCGACCGGGGCCCTGGCCACCGAGGAGCAGCGCCGCGCCATGGTGGAGGCCGCCCGGTCGGCCGGCACCGTCCTGGTCGCCGACGAGACCATGGTCGAACTCCAGCTGGACCCGGAGTTGGAGATGCCCCGTCCGGTCTGCTCCTTCGACCCGGCCGGCAGCACGGTCATCACCGTGGGCTCCGCCAGCAAGGCCTTCTGGGCGGGCATGCGCATCGGCTGGGTGCGCGCCGCGCCCGACGTGATCCGCAGCCTGGTCGCCGCGCGCGCCTACGCCGACCTGGGCACGCCGGTGCTGGAACAGCTCGCGGTGAACTGGCTGATGCGGACCGGGGGCTGGCGGGAGGCCGTCGCCATCCGCCGCGAGCAGGCCCGGGAGAACCGCGATTCGCTGGTCGCGGCGGTGCGCCGGGAGCTGCCGGACTGGGAGTTCGAGGTCCCCCGCGGCGGGCTGACCCTGTGGGCCCGCGCGGGCGGGGTGTCCGGCTCCCGGCTGGCCGAGGTGGGGGAGCGGGTCGGCGTACGGGTCCCCTCGGGGCCGCGGTTCGGCGTGGACGGGGCCTTCGAGGGGTACGTGCGGCTGCCGTTCACCGTGGGCGGGCCGGTGGCAGAGGAGGCCGCCTCCCGGCTGGCGGCGGCGGCCCGGCTGGTCGGCACGGGTGCGGGCGGCAGCGGGGCGGAGCCGCCGCGCACGTTCGTGGCCTGAAGTCCGGGGTCACGGCGCCTCGGCCGGGACCTCCGGGATCTCCGCGGCGCCGGCGGCCGGGCCCTGCCCCTGGGCGGGCGGCTGTCCCTGCAGGGGGCTGTCCGGCGTGGTGGTACGGCCCGGCCGGCCGGCCGGGGCCTGCTGCCGGTCCGGCAGCAGTTCCAGCACGGCCTGGCGGTACGCCGGGTGCGTGGCCTCGTCGTACGGGTCCGGGGTGGCGGGCACCTGCACCCGGTGCACGGGACCCGTGCCCAGCCGGGCGTACCCGCGGCCCGGCGGCACATGGGCCGTCGGGGTGGTGTGCGGCGGCAGCCCGAGCACGTCGGCGATCTGCTGGAGGGTGGCCGGCCCGAGCACGATCCGGGCGCGGGTGTGCTGCCAGACGGCGTCGTTCAGGAGCTCCAGGTGGTCGAACTGCTCGGCCACCACCACCGTGACGTGCGCGGGCCGCCCGTGCCGCAGCGGTACCTGCAGCTGGGCCAGGGGGTCGGGACCCCCCTCGGCGACCGCGAGGTGCGCGAGCACGCTCGGCTGGTCCAGCAGGATCCACAGGGGGCGCCGGGTGTCCTCGGGCGCGGGCCGCCCGGCCTCGCGGGCCCGGTGGATGGCGATGAGCCGGCGCTCGGTCTCCTGCGCGGCCCACTCCAGGGTGGCCTGGGCCCCGGTCGGCCCGCATTCCACCGCGAGGACGCCGCTCCGGCCGGACAGGCAGGCGTAGTCGCCGCTGCCGCCGCCGTCGACGACCAGGACCTCGCCCCCGTGCCGCAGGGCCTGCAGAGCGACGGAGCGGAGCAGCGTGGACGTGCCGCTGCCGGGCTGGCCGACGGCCAGCAGGTGGGGCTCCGTGGAGCGGGGTCCGGTGCGCCAGATCACCGGCGGCACGTCGCGCGGCCCGTCGCCCTCCACAACCGGCAGGGTGCGCTGCACGCTGCCGGCGTCGGTGAAGCCGAGCACGGTCTCGCCGGGCGAGGTGACGAACGGCTGGGCGGCGATGCCCGTCGGCAGCGCCGCCAGCACCCTCAGGTCGAGCTGGTTGCCCTCCTCGTCCCAATCGAAGAGATACTCCCGTCCGCGCCCGGACTTGGCGTGCAGCAGTGCCTCGATCCGGGCCCGTGAGGCGGCCTCGCCATCGGTGAAGTAGGCCGGGTAGCGGATGTGGAGCCGGGTGACGCGGCCCGCCTCGTCGAACTCGTAGCCGCTGAAGGCCTTGTCCCAGTCGCCGCCGTGGGCGAAGAGCGGACTCGGGTCCTCCGGGATGGAGAAGTACGGCACGAGGGCTTCGTAGAGGGAGCCGAGCCGTTCGGCCTCGGCATCGCTGGGCCCGGTCTTCACCGGGGTGCGGTCGCGCCCCTGCCAGCCGGCCGCCGCCATGAGTGTGATCAGGGCGAGGAGCGGACCGTAGGGGACGAGCGCGACCACGAGGACGCAGGCGGCTCCCAGGAACAGCGCGGGACCACGCTTGTCCTTGGGGGTCTCGGACCATCTGCGCCGACCGGCCGAGGCCAGGATGCGCAGGCCGCGTCCGATGGTGAGGAGCGGATGGAGGACGTCCGTGGCAGTGTCGGCGGCCGTGCGAGCGAGGTCGCGGCCCCGGGCCAGCGACACGGTGCCGCTGCTGAGGATGCGGGGAAGTGGGCGCCGGGCCACGGGCGTCTCCTGGAGTTGTGGGTGTGACGGGTGTTTCGGGTGGTGCTGGTGTCGCTGCGCGCTGGCCGGGCTAGAGCTTGATCCCGCCGAGCAGGCTCGCGAGGCTCGCCGTGCTCGCCGTGATGCTCGGCGCGATGGCGGAGCCGGCGAGGAAGAAGCCGAAGAGCGAGCAGACGAACGCGTGGGTCAGCTTCATCCCGTCCTTCTTGAAGAAGAGGAAGCAGATGATGCCGAGCAGGACTACGCCTGAGATGGACAGGACCATGAGAGGTTCTCCTGGTTGGTGGGGACAGTCACCATCAGTTGTTCCAGGCTCACAGGAAGTATCAATGCGACAAAAGGTGCATACGGGTGAATCCAGGAGTTTTTCACTTGACCGGCTCACCCCGGCTGGCGCGCCCGGGATGCAGGGGGGCGAGGCTGATCCTCGCCCCGGCCCGGCCCGGACCTGTGCAGGCCAGGGCGCTACTCTGGCGATTCACCCGTACGGACGCAGTGCCGTGCACCCCCCTGCCCGCCCGGCCCGGGGCCGGGTCTTCGGGGCGGGCCATGTCAGCAACGAGTGGAAGGCGGTACGAACGATGAGCGAGCACGCCGCAGAAGGCCCCGCTTCGCAGGACGCCCCCGACGAGGACGTCATCGAACTGGCCACCAAGATCTTCGACCTCGCCCGCCAGGGTGAGACCGAGACGCTCACCGCGTACCTCGACGCCGGGGTCCCGGCGAACCTCACCAACGACCGCGGCGACACCCTCGTCATGCTCGCCGCCTACCACGGCCACGCCGACGCCGTGTCGGCCCTCCTGGCCCGCGGCGCCGAGGCCGACCGCGCCAACGACCGCGGCCAGACCCCGCTCGCCGGAGCGGTCTTCAAGGGCGAGGAGGCCGTCATCCGCGCGCTGCTCGCCGGAGGGGCCGACCCGACGGCCGGAACCCCCTCCGCCGTGGACACGGCGCGCATGTTCGCCAAGGCCGACCTGCTGGAACTTTTCGGAGCCGAGTAGTCCGCTTTTGCCGGGGATCTGGCGGGGCCCGGCCGGTTCCCGACCTCACAGGTTGGTCACGGCGGCCGTAAATGTGGTCGCGGTGCACAAACCGCCTGGGCCATCATGGCGTCGGATTCGATTCGCGAGCACGGGGGACGGGCAGGAGCGGGCGGGACACGAAGGGTGTCCTGGCCGGGCCTGCGCAACCGGCCGCCATGGTCACGAAGCACCGACGAGAGTGAGAAGGCAATGGTCTACATCGAGCGGAACATGACGGCGGACGTCCTCACATGCTGTTACGCGGCCCTGTGAATCCCGATTCCCGGTTGCGTCCCCAGCTTGATTTGAGGCCATTCCCATGTTCGAACCAGTCATAGCGCCGAGCGGCACCCTGCTCGGGCTCCTCCAGCGGGGCCGTGGCGACGGCACGCTGCACGCACTCGCGGCACCCAGGGCGGAGGCCCTCGAGGCCCTCAATCACTGCGTGCTCCGCGACCCGCGCCAGGACTGGCAGGTCGAGAACCGCTCCTTGTACTACGCCCGGCTGTACCTGGACCTCGCCGGCTCCCTGGGCGAGATCGAGGCCCACCTCTTCAGCCCCGACGACCTCGTCGACGAGGAGGACCACCGGACGGGCCTCGCCCTGTCCGTTCTGGGCCACCTGGCCTCGTACGGCCGCGACGACGCGCTCATGCTGCTGCGCCGGTACGTCGCCTCCGGGGCGAACTGGGCCTGGGCCCTCGACGAGCTGGCCCTGCGCGACGACGACGAAGGGCTGCGGTCCCTGGCCGCACCCGTCCTCGCCCGCTTCCCCGCCACGGCAGAGGGCGAGGCGCGGCTGGCCGCCGCCGTCCGCGACGCCTACGAGCCCCGGCCGTGGTGCCTGTGGGAGGAGTCGCCGCAGTACGGGGAGCGCCTGCGCGCCGCTCGCGAGCAGGGTTCCTTCGACCGCTGGCAGCGCCAGCTCACCCCGGGCGGCCCCCGTCCCGGCTGGGGCGTCCAGGCCGTCTTCGACTGGGCCGCCGACGGCCTGCGCCGTGGCACGCCGCTGCACGTACCCGCCGCACGATGCCTGGCCGCCGTGGCCGCGCCCGAGGACCGCGCCGCGATCCTCGCGGCCGCCGCCGGCGCCTCCGGCGAGGCGGCCCGTGCCACGGCCCTGCACCACCTGGTCCTCGCCGAACCGGACAACCCGGCCGTGCTGGACCTCATCGAAGCCGCCGCCGACGAGCCCGCCGTGGCCGCCTACGCGCGCATGTGCGGCCCCGAGGCCGTCGAACGGGCCCGGCGCTGGATCCACCGTCCCGACGCCCTGGGCGCCGCCGCCGCGGCCACCCTGGCCGCCCGGGGCGGAGCCGAGGACGCGGCCCTGGTCCTGGGCGCCCTGCGCTCCACCGTCCGCGGCTCCGGCCCGGACACCCGGCGCCTGTTCGCCCTGGTGGACGGGGCGGGCCGCCTCGCCATCGGCTGCGCGGCGCCCGTGCTGCGCCACATCTACCGCGAGACGGCCTCGTCCCACCTGCGCGGCCGGGCCGCGCGGGCCCTCGCCAGCACGGACCCCTCCTTCGCGGCGGGCTTCGCGGTCGAGTGCCTCTGGGACTGCGAGGAGACCACCCGCGAGGTGGCGGCCCGGCACGCGGAGACGGCAGACGCCCGTGTGGCGCCGCGGCTGCGGCACCTGGCGGCAGATCCCGCGGAGGAAGAGGACGTCCAGTCCGCGGTACGGAGCCGCATCGCCCCGGAGTCGGCGGTGTAGCCCCCGCCGGCCCCCGCATCTGCACGGCATTCGGCCCGGCCCCCTCACGTCAGGGGGCCGGGCCGATTGC
>NZ_JBSGZI010000168.1:0-9416 GCF_053610945.1 Streptomyces sp. NPDC054849 | reverse complement strand
GTAGATATACACTATGTAGTTCGGGGGCTGCGTCTGTGTTTTATACTTCACAGCGGCGGCCCTCCCCGGGGGCCCGGGTGGGCGACGGCGGGCGGCCCGCACGCGGCCCCGCCGTCCCCGTCACCGCACTAGTCGGCGTACGTCTCGCCCCGCTCGGCCTTCTCCACGAGGGAGGCGGGCGGCGTGAAGCGCTCGCCGTACTTCTCGGCGAGTTCGCGGGCGCGGCCGACGAAGCCGGTCAGACCGCCCTCGTAGCCGTTGATGTACTGGATGACGCCGCCGGTCCAGGCCGGGAAGCCGATGCCCATGATGGAGCCGATGTTGGCGTCGGCGATCGAGGTGAGGACCCCCTCGTCGAGGCAGCGGACGGTGTCCAGCGCCTCGGAGAACAGCATCCGCTCCTTCATGTCCTCGAAGGGGATCTCGTGCCCGGGCTTGGCGAAGTGCTCGCGCAGGCCGGGCCAGATGCCGGCGCGCTTGCCCGCCTCGTCGTACTCGTAGAAGCCGGCCCCGCCGCTGCGGCCGGGGCGGCCGAACTCGTCGACCATCCGGTCGATGACCGTGTCGGCAGGGTGCTCCGCCCAGGCCCGGCCCTCGGCCTCGAAGGCCTTGCGGGTCTCGTTGCGGATCTTGCGCGGCAGGGTGAGGGTCAGCTCGTCCATCAGGGACAGCACCTTGGCCGGGTAGCCGGCCTGGGCGGCGGCCTGCTCGATCGAGGCGGGCTCGGCGCCCTCGCCGACCATGGCCACGCCTTCGTTGATGAACTGGCCGATGACGCGCGAGGTGAAGAAGCCGCGCGAGTCGTTGACCACGATCGGGGTCTTGTTGATCTGGCGGACCAGGTCGAAGGCGCGGGCGATGGCCTCGTCGCCGGTCTGCCCGCCCTTGATGATCTCGACGAGCGGCATCTTGTCGACCGGCGAGAAGAAGTGCAGGCCGATGAAGTCGGCGGGCCGCTTCACGCCCTCCGCGAGCCCGGAGATGGGCAGGGTGGAGGTGTTGGAGCACAGCAGCGCGTCCGGCGCGATGACGTCCTGGATCTCCTGGAACACCTTGTGCTTGAGGGCGGTGTCCTCGAAGACGGCCTCGATGACGGCGTCGCAGCCCGCGAGGTCGGCGACCTCGGCGGTCGGGGTGATGCGGGCCAGCAGCTCGGCGCGCTTGGCCTCGGTGGTCCGGCCGCGCGAGAGGGCCTTGTCGAGCAGCTTCTCCGAGTACGCCTTGCCCTTGGCGGCGGCATCGGGCGATACGTCCTTCAGCACCACCTCGATGCCCGCGCGGGCGCAGGAGTAGGCGATGCCCGCGCCCATCATGCCGGCGCCGAGGACGGCGACCTTGCGGACCCGGCGCGGCTCGACGCCCTGCGGGCGGCTGCGGCCCGCGTTGACGGCCTGGAGGTCGAAGAAGAACGCCTGGATCATGTTCTTGGCGGTCTGCCCGGTGACGAGCTCGGTGAAGTAGCGGGCCTCGATGGTCAGCGCGGTCTCGAAGTCCACCTGGGAGCCCTCGACGGCGCAGGCCAGGATGTTGCGCGGAGCCGGGTACGGGGCCCCGTTCAACTGCTTCTTCAGGTTGGCCGGGAAGGCGGGGAGGTTGGCGGCGAACCGCGGGTTGGACGGCGTGCCGCCCGGGATCTTGTAGCCGGGTACGTCCCAGGGCTGCTTCGACTCCGGGTTGGCGTCGATGAAGGCGCGGGCCTTGGCCAGCATCTCCTCGGGGGTGTCGGCGAGTTCGTGGACGAGGCCGTTCTCGAGGGCGCGCCGGGGGTCGTACTGGGTCCCCTGCAGCAGCACCTTGAGCAGTGCGTCGGCGATGCCCATCAGCCGCACGGTACGGGTGACACCGCCGCCGGCCGGGAGCAGGCCGAGGGTGACCTCCGGCAGGCCGATCTTCGAGCCGGGCGCGTCGAGGGCGACGCGGTGGTGGGAGGCGAGGCAGATCTCGTAACCGCCGCCCAGGGCCGCGCCGTTGATGGCGGCGACGACGGGCTTGCCCAGGGTCTCGATGCGGCGCAGCGAGCGCTTGATCTCGGTGCCGGTGTCGAAGGCGAGCTGCGCGTGCTCGGGGCGCAGCCGGATCATGTCCTTGAGGTCGCCGCCCGCGAAGAAGGTCTTCTTGGCCGAGGTGAAGATGATGCCGCGGATGGAGTCCTTCTCGGCCTCGGCGCGGTCGGCTACGGCCGCGATGGAGTCCTTGAAGGCCTGGTTCATCGTGTTGGCGGACTGGTCGGGGTCGTCGAGGACCAGGGTGACGACGCCGGTCTCGTCCTGTTCCCAGCGGATCGTGGTGGACTCGCTCATGGTCACTGCTTTCGTGTCGGTCCGTGCGGAGGAGGGTCTGGGGACAGGACGGTTCAGAGGCGTTCGACGATGGTGGCGACACCCATGCCGCCGCCGACGCAGAGGGTGACGAGCCCGTAGCGCTTGTCCTGGCGCTCCAGCTCGTCGACGATCGTGCCGAGGATCATCGCGCCGGTTGCGCCGAGCGGGTGGCCGAGGGCGATGGCGCCGCCGTTGACGTTGACCTTGTCGAGGGACAGGCCCATGTCCTTGACGAAGCGCAGGACGACGCCGGCGAAGGCCTCGTTGATCTCGATGAGGTCGATGTCGTCGATGGTCAGTCCGGCCTTGGCCAAGGCCTTGCGGGTGGCGGGGGCGGGGCCGGTCAGCATGATGGTGGGCTCGGAGCCGGAGACGGCCGCCGAGACGATCCGGGCCCGCGGGGTGAGGCCGTTGCGCGCTCCGGCCTCGCGGGAGCCGATGGCGACGAGCGAGGCGCCGTCGACGATGCCGGAGGAGTTGCCCGCGTGGTGAACGTGGTCGATCTTCTCGATCCAGTGGTACTTCTGCAGCGCGACGGCGTCGAAGCCGCCGAGGTCGCCGATGTCGGCGAAGGACGGCTTGAGCTTGGCGAGGGTGTCCGCGGTGGTACCCGGGCGGACGAACTCGTCGTGGTCCAGGACGACCAGGCCGTTGCGGTCGGTGACCGGGACCACGGACTTCGCGAAGCGGCCGTCCTTGATGGCGGCGGCGGCGCGTTCCTGGGACAGGGCCGCGTACTCGTCCACGTCGCGCCGGGTGAAGCCCTCGATGGTGGCGATCAGGTCGGCGCCGATGCCCTGCGGGACGAAGCCGGTGTCCCAGTTGGTCATCGGGTCGGCGAACCAGGCACCGCCGTCGGAGGCCATCGGAACGCGGGACATCGACTCGACGCCGCCCGCCAGGACCAGGTCCTCCCAGCCGGAGCGGACCTTGGCGGCGGCCAGGTTGACGGCCTCCAGGCCGGAGGCGCAGAACCGGTTCTCCTGTACGCCGGCCACCGTGTCCGGGAGCCCGGCGGCGATCGCCGCGATACGGGCGATGTCGGAGCCCTGGTCGCCGACCGGGCCGACGACACCGAGCACGATGTCGTCGATGGTGGCGGGGTCCAGGCCGGGGTTGCGCTCGCGCAGGGCGTGGATGAGTCCGACGACCAGGTCGATCGGCTTGGTGCCGTGCAGGGCGCCGTTGGCCTTGCCGCGGCCGCGCGGGGTGCGGATCGCGTCGTATACGTAAGCTTCGGTGCTCACTGGTCAAACCTTTCGGTGTTCTGGAAGGCCCTTGGGAAGGTCCTCGGGAGGGTTCACAGGGACGGTTCAGCCGAGGAGGGAGCGCCCGATGATCTCTTTCATGATCTCGGTCGTGCCGCCGTAGATGGTCTGGATCCGGCCGTCGGTGAAAGCCCGCGCGACCCGGTATTCGGTCATGTATCCGTATCCGCCGTGCAGTTGCAGGCAGCGGTCGGCGACGCGCTTCTGCAGCTCGGTGGCCCACCACTTGGCCATCGAGGCGTGTACGTGGTCCAGTTCGCCGTTGGAGTGGTCGGTGATGCACCGGTCGAGGAAGGTCCGGGTGACGGCGACCTCGGTGGCCATCTCCGCGATCTCGAACCGGATGTGCTGGAGCTTGGACAGCGGACGGCCGAAGGCCTCGCGCTCCTTCACGTACTGGGTGGTGATCTCCAGCAGGTGCTCGGCGGCGGCGATGCCGGCCATCGCGATGCCCATCCGCTCCTGCGCGAGATTGGTCATCAGGTGGACGAAGGCGCCGTTCAGCTCGCCGAGCAGGTTCTCCTTCGGGACGCGCACGTCGTGGAAGAACAGTTCGGCCGTGTCCTGGGATTTCTGCCCGATCTTGTCGAGGTTGCGGCCGCGCTCGAAGCCCTCCGCCCCGCGCTCGACGACCAGCAGCGACAGGCCGTGCGCCCCGCCCTCGGGCGTGGTCCTGGCGACCACGATCACCAGGTCGGCGAGGATGCCGTTGGAGATGAACGTCTTGGAGCCGTTCAGCACCCAGTGGTCGCCGCGGTCCTCGGCGCTGGTCCGGATCCCCTGGAGGTCGGAGCCCGCGCCCGGCTCGGTCATCGCTATGGCGGTGATGGTCTCGCCGGAGCAGAATCCGGGCAGCCAGCGGCGCTTCTGCTCCTCGGTGGCGAGCGAGGTCAGATAGGGGCCGATGATGTCGTTGTGCAGGCCGATGGCGAGCCCGGGGGCGCCCGCCCGGGTGAACTCCTCGGCGATCACGGCGGCATAGCGGAAGTCGGTGTTCCCACCGCCGCCGTACTCCTCCGGGACGGCCAGGCCCAGGAGCCCCTGACGGCCCGCGGCCCGCCAGGCCTCGCGGCTGACGATGCCGTCCGTCTCCCACTGTTCGTAGTACGGCAGCACCTCCTTGGTGAGGAAGGTGCGCACGGTCGCGCGGAACGCCTCGTGGTCGGCGTCGAAGATCTGGCGTTTCATCGGAGGACTCGCTTCATCGGACGGCTCGCTTCATCGGACGGTTCCCCTACAGCCAGTTCTTGACGGTTTCGATCAGGCGGGCCGGCTCGGGGCCGACGGGGGTGACGTTGAGCATGGTGACGCCCGCCTCGCGGAAGGCCTCGACACGCTCGCGCACGTAGCCCTCGGGTCCGCACAGCGTCATCAGCTCGCAGAACTCGTCCGGGACGGCGGCCGCGGCGTCGCGCTTGCGCCCGGAGAGGTAGAGGTCCTGGATCTTCCGGGCCTCCTCCTCATAGCCGTAGGCGACGGCGAGGTCGTTGTAGAAGTTCTTGCCGACGGCGCCCATGCCTCCGACGTACAGCGCGATCTGCGGGCGCGCCAGATCCCGTACGGCGGCCGCGTCCTCGCCGATGGCCAGCAGGCCGCCCGCGACGGTCTGCAGCGGGCCGAGTTCCGGCGAGCGCTTCGCCGCGCCCTCGGCGAGCGGGCCGCCCCACACCGCGTGGGCCTTCTCCGGGATGAACAGGGTCGGCAGCCAGCCGTCGGCGATCTCGGCGGTCATCCGCACATTGGCCGGGCCGAGGGAGGCGATGTAGACGGGAATCCCGGGGCGGACGGGCCGGGTGAGGATCTTCAGCGGTTTGCCGTGCCGGCCGCCCCTCGAAGTCGGCAGCGGCATGTCGGTGATGCCGTGGTGGTCGATCGTCTCGCGACGCCAGATGCGGCGGCACAGCTCGACGGTCTCGCGGGTGCGGCCGAGCGGCTTGTCGTACGGCATCCCGTGCCAGCCCTCGACGACCTGCGGACCGGAGGCGCCGAGTCCGAGCATCGCGCGGCCGCCCGAGAGCGCGTCCAGGCCGGCGGCGGTCTGGGCGATGAGGCCGGGGGTGCGCGAGTAGACGTTGAGGATCGCCGAGCCGATCTTCAGGCGCTCGGTGCGGGCGGCGAGATAGCCCATGATCGTCGGGGAGTCGAAACCCCACGCCTCGGCGACCCACACGGCGTCGAGCCCGGCCGACTCCAGCGCCGCCGCCTCGTCGGCGGCCCGGCGCGGGTCCCCGGCGTAGTCGAGCATCATCGACAGTTCCATCAGCTCTCCTCGGCGAGCAGGGACGGTACGTCCCAGTCGGCGGCCACGGACCCGGTGTGCGCACCCGGCTGGGCCGGACCGCCGGTGACGGCGACCGGGGTCGCCGAGAAGCGCGGCGCGGGGGCGGGCTGGACGATCCCGCCGAAGTCGGTGAAGGTCCCGCGCGCGGCGAGGTGGGGGTGGTCCGGGGCCTCGCGCAGCGAGAGCACGGGTGCCACGCAGGCGTCGCTCCCCTCGAAGACCGCCGTCCACTCCTCGCGCGTACGGGTCTTGAAGCGTGCGGCGACGGCCTCGCGCAGCTCGCCCCAGCGGGCGAGGTCCTTGCGGGCCGGGGCCACGTCCGTGATGCCGAGGAGTTCCACGAAGGTGTCGTAGAACTGCTGCTCCAGCGCGCCGACGGCCATGTACCGGCCGTCGGAGGTCTCGTACGTGCCGTAGAACGGGCAGCCGCCGTCCAGGAGGTTGGCCCCGCGGCGGTCCTGCCAGCCGCCCGCCGCCATCATCCCGTGGATCATGGCGGTGAGGTGGGCGGTGCCGTCCACGATGGCCGCGTCGACGACCTGGCCGGTGCCGGTGGCACGGGCGTGCTGGAGGGCGGCGAGGACCCCGATGACCAGGTAGAGCGAGCCGCCCGCGTAGTCCCCGACCAGGTTCGCGGGAACGGCCGGGGGCTCGCCCGGCTCGCCGATCATGCCCAGGGCCCCGGTGACGGCGATGTACGCGATGTCGTGCCCGGCGGTGTGAGCGAGCGGGCCCTCCTGGCCCCAGCCGGTCATCCTCCCGTAGACGAGCTTCGGGTTGAGGGCGTGGCACGCGGCGGGGCCGACGCCGAGCCGCTCGGCGACCCCGGGGCGGAAGCCCTCGATCAGGATGTCGGCTCGCTCGACGAGGTCGAGAACGCGGGCGGCGCCGTCGGCGGACTTGAGGTCGATCAGGACGGAGCGCTTGCCGCGGTTGGTGATGTCGTAGGCCGGGTTGACGGCGAGTCCGCCTCCGCCCGGCCGGTCCACGCGTACGACGTCCGCGCCGAGGTCGGCGAGGAGCATGGCGGCGAACGGTCCCGGACCGATGCCCGCCAGCTCGACGACGCGCACTCCGGCGAGCGGGCCGGACCCGCCCGCGTCCGCCTCCCCGACCCCGTTCCCTGTCACTGCCATCAAGCCCCCAGCGTCTGTAGCCGCACGGTGTGACACAACTGATGTAACACCAGCGATGCTAGGAACGGCTTCCCCTCAGCACAAGAGCAAGCGCTTAGCCATTTGCCTGGATCCGGGCGTCCAGCTCCTTCGCCTGCCGCCTCAGGGCCACGGTGCGGTAGCTCTCCTCCACCCACTCGCACAGCACCTGCGCCGAGGGCGCCCCCTCCCCCAACAGGACGGACACCCAGCCGGACCGGCCCAGGCCGTAGCCGGTGGGCTCGGCTCCGGGCGCGGTCATCGCATGTCCGTGCAGCGCCTCGTCCTTGAGCTTGACGGACAGGCCGGGCGCTTGCGGTCCGTCGGCGTTCCCCAGGAAGACGAAGATCTTCTTGTTCACCTTCATCACGCAGTCCTCGGGACCCCAGGGGTGGTCCTCCACGGCCTCCGGAAGCCCGAGGGCGAACTCCCGCACCGCCTCCCACTTGCGCACTCCGGATTTCATCAGCGCCTCCCGTCGATCGTCTCCCCACGCTAACGGAGCCCGCCCGGACATTCGGGGCAAGACCGCACCAGGCGGGCGGGGCGCCGCCCGCCCCGGAAAAACAGCGTCGCCCGGTGGCGATACCCCCGTGATCAACCGCCCGATGTCTGTGTACTCTGGGCGAGCTTTCGAACCTGTTCAAGCTTTAACAGAAAATGGGGGGGCCGGTGCGCAATCGCCGACTCATATTTTCCGCCGCCGCAATCGTCGCGGCCGGCGTCGGTCTCGTCCCGGGTGTCGCCAACGCGGCGGGCCCTGACGGGGCCACGGGGACGGGCGGCCGGGGAGTCGCCGCTCCGGACATCGATCTGACGAAGGCCGAGACGTTCGGCTCCGAGACCTTCAAGAGCCCTGCCGCGAAGACGGTCCACCCGGCCGCCCAGGGCAAGCTCGCCCCGCAGACCCAGAACGGCGCGGCCGCCGTCGAGCCGACGGTCGACATCTCGGGCTGGCACAGCAGCGCGCACGGCATCACCCTGGAACTCGCCGTCAACAGCGACCCGGGCACCGCGCTCGGCGTGCTCGTGGAGTGGGGCGACGGCGGCAGCGAGCAGGTCGGCGCCAACGGGCCCACCGTGCTGACCCGGTCCCACGTCTACGCCAAGCCCGGCGTCTACAACGTCAAGGTGAGCCTGCTCTCCGGTGGCACCGTCGTCGGCACCAACGAGGTGACCGCCGACACCGCGGGCTCCGATTTCACCCCGCACGCACCGACCCGTCTGCTCGACACCCGCGAGGGCATCGGTGCGCCGAAGGCCAAGGTCGGCCAGTACGGCACGACCCGCGTGAGGATCGCGGGCAGCGGCCAGATCCCCGCCGGGGTGACCGCGGTGGCCCTCAACGTCACCGTCACCAACCCGACGAAGCCCGGGCACATCCGCGCCTACGGCCAGGGCGACGAGCGGCCCACCACCTCGAACGTCAACTTCACGGCGGGCCAGACCGTCCCGAACGCGGTGATCGTGCCGGTCGGCGCGAACGGCTACGTGGAGCTGTACAACCACAGCGACGGCCCCGTCGACCTGATCGCGGACGTCACCGGCTTCTTCACCACGAGCGCGGCCAACGGCTACACCTCGCTGGCCCCGACCCGCCTCGTCGACACCCGCGAGGGCCTCGGCGCCGGCAAGGGCAAGGTGGCCGGCCGCAACTCCTTCACGACCCAGGTCACCGGCCGCGGCGGCGTCCCGGCCGACGCCAAGGCCGTCGCGCTCAACGTGACCGTCACCGAGCCGTCGCAGGACGGTCACCTGATCGTCTACCCCGCCGGCGGCAGCGCCCCGACCACGTCCAACGTGAACTTCAGCGCGGGTCAGACCATCGCCAACTCGGTCATCGTGCCCATCGGCGCCGACGGCAAGATCAGCGTCTTCAACGGCGCCTGGGCCGGTGCGCACGTGATCGTCGACGTCGTCGGCTACTACAGCCCCGGCAGCGAGAGCGCCTACGTGCCGTTCCTGCCGGAGCGCTGGTTCGACACCCGCGAGTGGGGGGAGGGCCAGCTCGACGGCCGCAGCTACATCTACTCGTCGTTCTTCGAGGACGACACGAACGTGACGGGCGTCGTGCTCAACAGCACGGTCACCAACACCCGCGGCCCCGGCCACCTCACCGTCGCCCCGGACCCGAACCGGTGGATCGACTACGAGAACGGCTGGGAGAGCAAGGTGACCCCGCCGAACTCCTCGGTCCTGAACTGGACCACGAACAAGACCGTTCCGAACCTCGTCCAGGCGAGCACCGGCAACACCCGGCTCATCGACTTCTGGAACATGAGCTACGAGCCGACCGACGTCATCGTCGACCTCTTCGGCATCTACGCCAAGAACTGACCCACCGGCAGAACCCGTACGACACGGCGCCCCGGGAACGGACCCCAGCGGTCCG
>NZ_JBSGZI010000167.1:0-9417 GCF_053610945.1 Streptomyces sp. NPDC054849 | reverse complement strand
CATCACCGTTCCGCTGCCCTCTCCTGCGGCCTTCTGCTTGATCCCGGTCGGTGTTCCCGCCTTCGTGGGGGGGCCCGGGGGGGGGAGGGGCCGGCGCGCAGAGGGGGGGGGGGGTGAGGGGGGGGGGGGGTGCCCCCCGGGGCGGGGCCCCGCCCCGGCGGGACATCGAACACGCGGGTCAGGAGTGCTGCTCGCGGGCCTTCTCGGCCCGCTCCGCGTTCTTCTCCTTGATCCGCACCGCTTCCTTCCGAACCTCGGCCTGGGTGGCGCGCTCCCGCTGCAGCCACTCGGGAGATTCCTGCTTCAGCGCTTCGATCTGCTCGGTGGTGAGGGGCTCGGTGACTCCGCCACGGGCGAGGCCCGCGATGGAGATGCCCAGCTTGGCCGCGACCACCGGTCGGGGGTGCGGGCCGTTGCGGCGCAGCTCCTGCAGCCACTCGGGCGGATCGGCCTGGAGCGCACTCAATTCGTTGCGCGAGACGACACCCTCCTGGAACTCGGCGGGGGTGGCCTCGAGGTACACGCCCAGCTTCTTCGCCGCGGTCGCGGGCTTCATCGTCTGGGTGCTCTGGTGCGACGTCATGGTGTCAAGAGTATCGAGCGTGTGCGCTACCTCCGACCACGACCGGTAACCTGGCGGGGTGACAGGCTCGGAAGTACCCCATTCGTTCCGGCTCGCTTATGTCCCCGGGGTGACACCCACCAAATGGGTGCGGATCTGGAACGAGCGGCTGCCCGACGTCCCGCTGACCCTCGTCGCGGTGTCCCCCGCCGAGGCGTTCGGCGTCCTGCGGGCCGGCGGCGCCGACGCGGGATTCGTCCGGCTGCCGGTCGACCGTACGGACCTCAGCGCGATCCCCCTCTACACCGAGACCACGGTCGTCGTGATCCCCAAGGATCACCTCGTGGCGACGGCCGAGGAGGTGTCCACCGAGGACCTCACCGACGAGATCGTGCTGCACCCGCTCGACGACACCCTCGGCTGGGAGAAGCTTCCGGGACAGCCCGCGATCGAGCGCCCCGAGACGACGGCGGACGCGATCGAGCTGGTGGCGGCGGGGGTGGGCGTACTCGTCGTCCCGCAGTCGCTCGCCCGTCTGCACCACCGCAAGGACCTCACCTACCGGCCGGTCACGGACGCACCCGAGTCGCGGGTCGCGCTGTCGTGGCCGCAGGAGGAGACCACCGATCTGGTGGAGGAGTTCATCGGGATCGTCCGCGGCCGGACCGTGAACAGCACCCGCGGCCGCGGCGGCCCGACCCCGCCGCAGCCGAAGGAGAAGCGGAAGCGCCCGGAGGCGGGGGGCGGCTCCGGCGGTGGCCCGCGGAAGCCCGCGTCCGGAAAGGCCGCGTCCGGCAGGTCTGCGTCCGGGAAGTCCGCGGGCAAGAACCCCCGCGGCGGTTCCGGCGGCGCCAAGGGCGGCAAGAGCGGCAAGCCCCGCCGTCGCCCGTAGGACCGGCGGGGTCCCCGACGGCCTGGCTTCGGGGATCCGGACCGCCTCGCGGTGTATGCAGGAAGGATGGATTCCCGGCCGTCGCCCACAGCTCGCCGGCACCGGCCCCGGCAGGTGAGCCGCGCCCAGCCGGCGGTCCCGTTCGCGCTGATCGCCCTTGTGACGGTGGTCGACGTCCTGGCTCCGCCGGAGGTTCACCTCGGGCCGTTCCTGGTCGCCGCCCCGGCGGTGACGGCCTCGTTCGCGGGGCCGCGGATGACGGGCTTCGTGGGCCTGGTCGCCGTGCTGGCGCAGGTGGTGGTGGCGACGACGCGCACCAGCCTGACCGATCTGAACCACACCTTCCAGATCATCGCGCTCGTCATGATCTCCGTCTTCGTGACCTTCTTCGCCCACTTGCGCGAGGTGCACGAGAAGGAACTGATCCAGCTGCGTTCGGTGGCGGAGACCGCCCAGCAGGTGGTCCTGCGGCCGCTGCCGGACCGGATCGGTCCACTGCGCGTGGCCTCCGTGTACCTGGCGGCCGCCGCCGAGGCCCAGATCGGCGGCGACCTGTACGCCGCCGCCCGTACGGCCACGGGGACGCGTCTGATCATCGGCGACGTCCGCGGCAAGGGCCTGGCGGCGGTCGGGGACGCCGCGCTCGTCCTCGGCGCCTTCCGGGCCGCCGCCCACCAGGAGGCGGATCTGCCGGGCCTGGTGGACTACCTGGAGGCCGCCGTCTCCGCGGACCTGGACGGCGCCGGGGACCAGGGCGAGAGCTTCGTGACTGCGGCCGTCCTGGACATCCCGGACGACGAGCCGCTGCTGCACCTCGTCAGCTGCGGTCATCCCCCGCCGCTGCGCCTGTTCCGCGACGGCGGGGCCGTCGGCCTGGAAGTGGCCCGGTCCGCGCCGCCCCTGGGTCTGGCCGGGCTCGTGGAGTCGGCCGTCACCGCCCAGACCTTCGTCTTCGAGGCGGGTGACGTCCTGCTCCTCTACACGGACGGCGTCCTGGAGGCGCGCGACCGGTCGGGCACGTTCTACCCCCTCGCGGAACGCGTGGCCGCCTGCGCGGGCCTGGGCCCCCAGGCCCTGCTGGACCACCTGTGCGAGGACCTGCTCGCCCACACGGCCGGCAACACCCTGGGCGACGACGCCGCGATGGTGGCGATCGAGCGGACTGCGCGGTAGCCGGGCACAGAACGCGGGCGGGAGCCGGCCCGGCGGGAGATCCGCCGTGGCATTTGCCAGAATCGGATCATGCTCACCCTCGGAACGATCGTCATGGGCGCCGCGGACGTGCGGCGGGCCGCGGAATTCTGGATCCGGGCGCTGGGGTACCTCCCGCGCGACGGCGAGGTGGACGACGGCTGGACCGTCCTGGTGCCCGCCGACGGCGGCGGGCCCGGCCTGGCGCTCGGCCGCAGCGTCACGCCCCTACAGGAACACCCGCGCGTCCACCTCGACCTGTACGCGGTGGACGCGGCGGAGCAGGAGGCGGAGGTGGCGCGCCTGGTGTCGCTGGGGGCACGGCACGTCGACTGGGACTCCTACCCCGAGGACCCCGATTTCGTGGTGCTGGCCGACCCCGAGGGCAACCGCTTCTGCGTCATCGACGCCGCCCACGGCTGAGTTCGCCCGGCACGATCCCCCGTATGCCGGAGGGCCGGCCCTCCGGTGCCATGGCTCCCGGTGCCCATGCCTCCCGGCGCCGGCCTCTGGGCTTTCCGGGGCTCCAGCAGCACGGCCCCTTGGGCGAGATCGGCTCCGCGAGGCCGCTTCCTGATGTCCCTCTTTCCTCTTCCTTAAGCGGAACCTAAGACTCATCGAGGTCGCGCCGAAACGAACGAATGTCCGTTTCGGGGCGGCTAGCGTGCTGCCGCATCCCCAACTCCCCAGTAACACAGAGGCAGGCACGCGATGGGCAGCACAGTCGGGCACCGGCGCAGGACGAGTCGTACGGCGAAGGTCACGGGATCGATCGTGGCGGCGGCGGTGATCGGTGGTGCGGCCTTCGCCTTCACCGGGACCGCGCAGGCCACGTCCGTCGGCGCCGTGTACACGAAGGCCAGTTCCTGGAGCGGTGGTTACACCGGCCAGTACGTCATCACGAACAGCAGCGGGCAGGCCCAGTCGGACTGGACGCTGCAGTTCGACCTGCCGGCGGGCACGAAGATCGACTCACTCTGGAACGGCACCCACACGGTCTCCGGCCAGCGTGTCACCGTCAAGCCCGCGAGCTGGAACCGGCAGCTGGCGGCCGGGGCCTCCCTCACCGTCGGCTTCGTCACGAGCGGAACCGGAACCCTGGCCGACCCGACCGGATGTCTCATCAACGGCGTGAAGTGCTCGGTGGGCACGGGCCCGACGGCCCAGCCGAGCGGACGCCCCACCGCCCGCCCCACCGTCACGGCGAGCCCGGCTCCGACCGCGCCCCCGACCTCCTCGGCGCCGACCGGAACCGCGTCGCCCTCCCCCACCGCGACCGCCACCACCCCCGCGCCCGGACCCGGAGGCGGCGGCGCGCGCTTCGCCCCCTACGTGGACACGTCTCTGTACCCCGCGTACGACCTTCTCGACACCGCGGCCAAGACCGGCGTGAAGGAGTACCACCTCGCGTTCATCACCTCCGGCGGCGGCTGTGCCCCGCTGTGGGGCGGCGTCACGGACCTCGCGAGCGACAAGGTCGCCGGACAGATCAGTGCGCTGCGCGCCCAGGGCGGCGACGTACGGGTGTCGTTCGGCGGGGCCGCCGGACACGAACTGGCCCTGAACTGCGCCACCGTGGATGATCTGGCGGCGGCATACGGGAAGGTCGTCGACCAGTACCGGCTCACCAAGGTCGACTTCGACATCGAGGGCGCGGCCCTGCCCGACACCGCGGCCAACGCACGCCGCGCGCAGGCCATCGCCCGGCTGCAGAAGTCCCACCCGGGCCTGGACGTGGCCTTCACCCTGCCCGTGATGCCGGAGGGCCTGACCCAGCCGGGCGTGGCGCTGCTGGCCGACGCCAAGAAGAACGGCGTACGGGTCGACGCCGTCAACATCATGGCGATGGACTACGGGCCGGCGTACAGCGGGGACATGGGGCAGTACGCGATCCAGGCCGCTACGGCCACCCAGGCGCAGCTCAAGGGTGTGCTCGGGCTCTCCGACGCGGCGGCGTGGAAGGCCGTGGCCGTCACGCCGATGATCGGCGTGAACGATGTCACGACCGAGATCTTCACCGTCGAGGACGCGACGCAGCTCGTGGACTTCGCTGCGGGGAAGGGCATCGGCCGACTGGCCATGTGGTCCTCGACACGCGACAAGCAGTGTGCGGCCGGCGCCGTCAACTACGCGGACGCCACATGCAGTTCGATCCTGCAGCAGCCGCTGGCCTTCACGAAGGCGTTCGCGGCGCTCAAGTAGTCGCGCCGGCGGCGCAGCCTGCCCCCCTCCCCCCGAGCAACGAACGGGGAACGGCCCACGCGGAACGGCCGCACGGAGAGCGGGAACGGGGAAACGGGAACGGGCCCGCTGCACATGAGGTGCGGCGGGCCCGTCCTTGCGTCCTCGCTACGCCAGGATGCCCGCGCGAGCGGCGATGTCGAGTGCCACGTCGATCCGTGGGGCGGGACCGCCTGCGGTGTGGGCCGCCGTCACCAGCGCCGTCACGGCGTCCGTGTCGGCCTTGTGCTCCCGAGCCAGCGCCGCGAACCGTGCGACGCCTTCGGTCAGGCTCCGCTCCACCGTGTACGGGGCGTCGTACGAGGACACGGTGAGGCCGAGGAACTCCTCGTGGGATCCGACCCAGGCCGCGGCCCCCTCCAGCCCGTCCTCGTCCAGTTCCTCCGGGTACGGGATCCGGTGCCAGGCGCCGTCCTCCCACCAGTAGACGAAGCCGAAGAGGTTTCCGGCGGCGTCGTCCCGCAGGAGGTCCCACGGCAGCCAGTCGGGGCCGCCCGCGAGGAAATCGATCTGTTCGCCGCCGACATGGGTGTGACTGCCGTCGGGGTCCTGGCCGCAGAACACCGCACGCCCTCCGTCGAGCACGGTCAGCCGCCACCAGCCGCACGCGCCCGTGGAGTGGCACCACAGGCCGTCGTCGTCGAGGGCGAACTCGGTCCGGGCCTGGCATGCGGCGTCGACCATGGCCATGGTCACCGCCCTGGCCCACAACAGCTCGGGGTGGTCGAGGTCTTCGGGCCTGCTCGGTGTGTGCATGGTGTGGTCTCCTCCCGTGTGCCGGACAAGCCTCGCACGGCGGGAGGACGGCTTCGGCACCACGAACCCCCGGCCGATCCGGCCGGGGGTTCGTGGACGCGGCGTGCATCCCATGGATCAGCCACGGCTGGTCTTGCGCCAGCCGAAGGGGCCGGGCAGGTTCATGGAGGTGGTCCGGCGTCCGGTGCTGCTGCGGGTGCGGCGGGGGCCGTGCTTGCCGCCGGTGGTGATCGACCACGACTTGCGGTTGATGTTGAGCCGGACGCCGGGCAGGATCCTGAAGCTCTTGCGGAAGGTCAGCGGCATGACGTCTCGCTCCTCAGTGCGCGTAGGGACGGGCGGACCGACTGCTCCTGTGTTCAGACCAGTTGCCATACGTGTGTCCGGCGCCGCCCGTTCCATGCGCCCCCGGCGGTTGCGCGGCCGGTTCGCCCATGGCGCGGCAGACCAGAACACCTTCCCGTCCGCCGCAAGGCCAGGTGAGAGCGTGTTCTCCTGCAGGAAGGCCGCCGAACTCCTCTCACACGCCTGCCTCTACCCTTGAGTCCGCTGGTTGATGGATGACGAACGGGTTGGAATGGAGCGTGCGGTGACGACGGGGGAAACGAATGGCGGAGAGCTGACAGGCAAGCTCCTCGGGGGCCGTTACCGGGTGACCTCCTTGATCGGACGCGGCGGCATGGGAGTGGTCGCCCGGGCAGTGGACGAACTGCTGAACCGCGAGGTCGCCGTCAAAGTCCTGCGCGCCTTCAACGACGCCTCCGCAGCCGATCTGGCCGATCTGCGGACCCGGATGCAGCGGGAGGCGCAGGCCGCCGCCCGAATACGGCACAGCGGCGTGGTCACCGTGCACGACGTGGCCGAGGAGCAGGGCCTGCCGGTCATCGTCATGGAACTCGTCGACGGGACGTCGCTCGACGGCCTCGTGAGGGAGCGCGGCACCCTGGAGCCGCACGAGGCCGCGGCGATCGGCGCGAAGCTGATGGACGCCCTCGACGCCGCGCACCGGGCCGGCGTACTGCATCGGGACGTCAAGCCCGCGAACGTGCTGCTGGAGCACGGTGGGAGGGTCGTCCTCACCGATTTCGGCATCGCCACCATGGAAGCCTCCGGCGACGACGCCATGGCCAAGCTGACCCGCAGCGGTGACATCGTCGGCTCCCTCGACTACCTGCCCCCGGAGCGCGCACAGGGCAGGGAGCCCGGTCCGGCGTCGGACATCTGGTCGCTCGGTATGACGCTGTACGCGGCCGTGGAGGGCACCTCTCCCTTCCGCCGCAATTCCGTATGGTCCACGTTGTCGGCCATCGTCACCGAGCCACTTCCGGAGCCCCGGCGGGCGGGACCCCTCACGCCGGTGCTCCAGGCGCTGATGGCGAAGGAACCGGAGGACCGGCCCACCGCGGACCAGGCACGCGACATGCTGGAACGCGTCGCCCTGGGCAGGCCGTTGCACGACGCGTCCGCCGCCCCCGCCCCCACTCCCACTCCCACTCCCACTCCCGCCCCCACGGTGGATCCCGCGGCTGTGGCCGCCGTCGCCCCGCCCCCCGGGTTCGGCCCCCCGCTGTACCCCCAGCCCACTCCGCAGTTTCAGCCTCCGCATGCGGGCCACCCTCAGCCCGACCTGCCGTCGGCGCTTCCGCAGCCCGGCGCACCGGTCGCGGGCCCCGCCGGAGTCCCCTCCCCCGAAACGATCCGCTCCACGGCCGGTCGCGCTCGACGCCGCAGCCGCACCCTCGTCGCATCAGCGGCGGCCGTCGCGCTCCTCGCCGCAGGCGGCGGAATCACCTACGCCCTGACCGGCCAAGAGGGCGGCACGACCGCAGAAGGTGCGCAGGCGACGCCCCCTGTCGTCAGCTCCCCGACGGGCACCCACCAGCCGGCCGGGGCCGGCACCCCGTCGTCCGCTGGTTCTGCCGACGCGTCCCCGAAGGCGACTGCCACGCCGACGCCCGGCAGCTCAGCTGCCAAGACGGCCGTGACGCCGCCCGCCTCGCCGGAGACCAAGCCCAGTGCCACGGTGAAGGAACCCACCCCGGTGTCCACGGCGTGCACCGGCTGGGCTCACGAGAACCGCAGCAACGGCTTCGGCTACCTGGCCGACAACTCCCACCTCTACACCGGGCCGTACGCGGAGTGCAGCTACGTGACCGTGGTCAAGACCGGAATGAAGGTCTATTACCACTGCTATGTCACCAACGCCCATGGCAACAAGTGGATCTACGCCCGTATCGAGGGCACGAACACCGAAGGCTGGATGTCCAGTACCCACCTCACCCGCGAGAGCGGCACACTGGCCCGCTGCTAGCGACGGGCCCGCCCCCGCTCCGCGTGGGAGACCTATCCGCCCCGGTCAGGGCATGCCGGCGATCCGGAACACCGTCAGCCGGCTGACGCCTTCGACCTGTGAGGCCAGTGAGACCGTGGCCTCGTTCATGTACGGACCCTCTTCGGCTGCGAGGTGGACGATCAACTCGCCCGAGACCGGGGAACCGACCAGTGTCTGCTTGCACATGCCGAGGCTGTGCGCCCGTACACGTTCCGGAACATCCGGCGTGCCGGGGTCGAATTCGATCAGAACGTAGGCGTGCTGCATCCTTGGAATCCTGTCCTCGGAGTTCCTGTTACGGAGGGACGGCGTCGGGCGTATCAACGGTACGGCCGGGTCGCCCCGACGGCAGCTCGGCGGTGCCGGCCGCGGCCTCGCCGGCCCGGCTTGCGCACGGCGTTTCCGCTCGGCCGGCTCGGCGATGCGGCCGATGATCCGGGGGCACCGGCCAGCCGATATGCCGGTGGTCCGGCGGGCCCGGCGGCTGGGATGGTGCTGTACAGCCCTTCGGCCCGCCTTCAACCGGATCGCGCCCCCATCCAGCCTGTCCGCGCACGGATCCCGCCATTGTGCCCACGCCGCCAACACCGCTGTAGGCGGTTGGGGGTTACGGTCCGGCCATGCATTCGAAGACACCGGTCCCCGCCGCCGTTCCGCGCAGCCGTCGCGCCCTGCTGCGCACCGCCATGGCGGGCACGGCGGCCGTCGGCGCGGGCCTGACCCTCGGTACGGCCCTGCCCGCCTCCGCCTCCTCGTGGGATCCGGAGACCGCCGAGCGCGTCATCACGCCCCAGCAGGCCCTGCGCAGGCTGGCGGCCGGCAATCAGCGCTGGCGGACGCTGCGCCAGGAGCACCCGCACGAGTCCGCGTACCTGCGCCGCCGGCTCGTCGAGGGTCAGCAGCCCTTCGCGATCGTGCTGGGCTGCGTCGATTCGCGGGTGGCTCCGGAGCTGGTCTTCGACCAGGGGCTGGGTGACCTGCTGACCGTGCGGTCGGCGGGAGAGGTGCTGGACGAGGCGGTGCTGGGGAGCGTCGCGTACGGGGTCCTGGAGCTGCGCATACCGCTGGTGCTCGTCCTGGCCCACCAGTCGTGCGGAGCCGTCTCCGCGGCGGTTCACGCGGACGAGACGGGCGAGCCGCTCCCGGCTCACATCCAGTACCTGGCCGATCAGATACGGCCGTCCATCGATCACCGTCAGCACGGTGCCGCCCGCCTCGACGCGACGATCGACGCACACGTCCGCAGCGTCCGCCGCCGGCTGGCGGCCGAGCCCGATCTCGCGGGGAAGGTGGCGGCGGGCGAACTGGCCGTGGTCGCCGCCCGCTACGAGCTGCGCGACCAGCACGTACGCACGCTGTCATGACCTGACCCGACCTGGCCTGACCTCACCTGACGTCGGCACGGCGGTGCCGCGTGCGGCTCGTCCCGGTCGGGGCTCCGAC
>NZ_JBSGZI010000166.1:0-10197 GCF_053610945.1 Streptomyces sp. NPDC054849 | reverse complement strand
GGGGGCCCGCCCTTTTGTGTTCTCCCCCGGGGCCCCGGTTCGCTCCTCCGCGGATCCTCAGGACGTGAAGTAGCCGTTCAGGTCGGCGATCACGTCGACGGCGCCCGAGTTGTTGAAGAACGTCACCCGGCCGTCCACCACCGGGACGACCACCAGGTTGGAGACGGTCTGCCCGGCCGTGTAGTTGAGGTTCGACACGTTCGGCCGCCCGGTGCCGTGCGGGTGCACGACGAGGTGGCCGGCCTGGGAGGGGTTGGTGACGGTGACGTTGAGGACCACCGCGGTCACCCCCGTGAGCGGCACGCCCTCGACTCCGGCCACCTGCAGGCTGACGATGCTGCCCCCGCCGACGGCTCCGGCGCGGGCGCCGGTCCCGTCCCGGGTGTCGAGCAGCCTGACCGGCGCACCGGCCGAGAACGCCGAGCCGGTCGGGGAGTAGTAGCCGGTGACGTCGGCGATGAGGTCAACCGACCCGGAGTTGTTGCGCAGGTCGACCTTGCCGTTGACCACCGGCACCGTCACCAGGTTGGGGACGATCTGCCCGGGCGTGAAGTTGAGGTTCGACACGCCCGGCGCCGCCTGGCCGTTGGGGTAGACCGTCACATGGCCCGCCTCGGTCGGGTGGACCGCGGTCACGTTCATGACCACGGCCGTGACCCCGTCGGCCGGGATGCCCTTCACGCCCGCGACCTGGAGGGTGACGATCCCGCCCGGTCCGACGCGCTCCTTCTTGGCACCCGTGCCGTCACGCGTGTCCAGGAACCGCGACGGCGTGACCGGGTTCAGCGCGGAGCCCGCCCCGGCCCGGTCGGTGTAGTAGCCGGTGACGTCGGCGATCAGGTCCACCGACCCGGCGTTGTTGCGCAGGTCGACCTTCCCGTTCACCACCGGCACCGTCACCAGGTTGGGGACGATCTGCCCGGGCGCGAAGTTGAGGTTCGACACCTTGGGCGTCGGCTGCCCGTTCGGGTAGACCATGACGTGCCCGGCCTCGGTCGGCTGGACCGCGGTCACGTTCATCACCACGGCCGTGACCCCGTCGGCCGGGATGCCCTTCACGCCCGCGACCTGCAGGGTGACCACTCCGCCCGGACCGACGCGCTGCTTCGTCGCGCCCGTGCCGTCACGCGTGTCCAGGAACCGGGAGGGGCCGTGCGGCACGAACCGGCTCTCGGTGGCGGTCGTGGGCGCCGTCACCGTGTACGCCTTGGTGATCCTGTGTCCGATGAAGCGTCCGACGTCGTACAGGCCCGGCTTGAGGCCGGTCGTGTCGACCAGAACCTTCATCGAGGTCCCGTCCGGGCTCACGGAGAGCGGCTTGAGGTAGGGGCCGTGCTCGTACTGGGTACCGCTGGGCATCAGCACGAGTTCCGAGCTGAGGGTGAGGTTCTGGCCGTGGACGACCGCCTGGTTCCACGTCCCCGCGGGGCCGGTCGCCGGGCTGATCCCGGACACCCACGGGCTCGGCTGCTGCCCGCTGCAGGCCGTGACGCAGGATCCGGTCAAGGTGAATTCGACCGGCAGGGCCGTCCTTCCGGCGCTCAGCATCAGGACGGCCTGGCCGGCCTTGGCATCACTGTCGCTGGAGCAGAGGCCGTGTCCGTCACACCTGTACCCGGACGTGGTGCCGGTGCCCTCCCACACATCGGGGCCGAGCAGGCTCCGGTCAGGTGTGGCCTGGGCGGCGAGGTCGTTGGACGTGAAGTGCACGCCTATGCCGAAACTCTCCGAGGGCTTCATGTCGACGACCGCGCAGTAGGCGGTGGAGGTCTCCGTCAGCACCCCGCTGCGGGCCGGGAAGCCCGCCACCGAGATCCGGTTCGCGGTGCACTCCGCAGCCCAGCCCGCGGACGTGCCGACCTTCCAGGTGTCCACGTCGGTATGGATCGGCTTGTCCGCGTAGCCCTTGGTGTGGACGATCGCGGTGTACGACGTGGATCCGGTGACCCGGCAGGCCGCGGCGTACTGCCGGCACAGGTGCTTGCCGCCGGCGTCGACCACCTGCAGCGTCGCCGAGGGGTCGTTCGTGCCGCCGGCCGTCCGGGCGCTCAGCCAGAACTTGTCGGTGGCAGCGCCGCTCACCCGCAGGCAGCGGGCGTCGAGCGCCGAGGGCAGGTCGACGGACACGGCCTGGCCGCCGACCTTGGTCGACACCGGGGCGGCGCAGTTCGCCGTCGCCGAGATGTCACGCCGTGCCAGCTTGTAGGTGTCGGCCTGTCCGACCAGCATCACGGTGTACGGGGTGCCGGGCGTGAGGGGGCACGTCAGGACGGCACCGCCGAGGCACGCGACGTTGCCCGCGGGGTCGGCGACGTAGAACGTCGCCCACTCCCGGTTGAAGGGCTGGGAGTAGGCCAGCACCTCGGCGGCCGCATGCTGGTCGGCAGGCAGGCTCAGGCAGGACTGCAGGCCGCCCGCAACCAGCGACACCTGCGCCCCCACCGATCCGTCGAAGCCGGTCCGCGGCCAGGTCGCGCATCCCGCGGCCTCACCGGTCCGGTGGACCGCCAGCGCGTACGCCTGCGACGGCGTGCCGGTCAGGACGGCCCGGAAGGGCGCGGTACCGGTCAGCTTGCAGACCGGGTAGTAGCCGGAGTACTCGCACTGCTTGAGGCCGGACGCGTCGTACACGACGGCGCTGACGGCCTGCCCGCCGGCGGGCGTCCGGTCGAGCAGGTACACGCCCTTCCCGGAGGCGGTCGGCAGGGTAAGGCACAGCTTCTGCCCGGGTCCGCCGAAGGTGCCGGTCGCCGGCCCGGCGACGAGACCGTTGTCGTGGGTGGCGGTGCAGCCCCGGGTCTCCTTGGCGGAGTGGAGTGCCATGCCGAAGGCGGCGGGGGCCTCGGGCGTGGGAGTGGCCGCCCACGTGTGGTCGCCGGCGGGCAGATCGCATCCGCCGTACTGGCAGAGTCCCGGGATGACGGCGTCGGCCGCGGCGAACAGCGTTCCGGCAGGGGCCTGACCGGACGCGATCGGGCCGAAGGAGTACCAGGCGGGCTGGGAGACCCGCAAAGTCCGGCAGCGCGCCGTGGAGCTCAGGTCCGGGGAGGTCCCGAACGCCAGCGGCTCCACCACTGCGCAGCCCTCCGGGCGGGAGAGCCGTGCCAGGGTGACGTCGTAGGCTGCCTGGCTGGCCCCGAAGGCACTGATCGCCATCATCCGGAACGGCGCGGTTCCGACGAGCTTGCAGTCGAGCGCAACGCTGCCGGTGTTCTGCCAGGCGTAGACGCTGGCGCAGATCTGCTTGCCGGTCGCGTCGTAGACGCTGTGGTGGACGTCCTTCGAGGACGAGTAGCTGCGGAGCACGTCGTTCGCGACCAGGTCCAGCGTGTAGCAGTCACCTGCGGAACCGGCCGGCAGGGAGCCCTGGAACACCTTGGGGGCGCCGAGCCTGCGGTCGGCGGGAGCGACGGTCTTGCAGGTGGTGGACGAGGCCAGCGGCAGGTACGAGGTCCATATCTGGGTCTGCGAGCCCGTGCCGTTCTGGACCTTCATCGTGTAGGTGCCCGCCTGGGCGGCGGAGCAGCGGACCGCCCCGTACGTGTAGTCGCCCGCACCCCGCACGTGCTCGCAGGTCACGGGGGTGCCCGTGGGCGACACCAGCTTGGGCAGTATGGTCCCGGGCGACGTGGCGAGCTGCAGGACGACCACGTCGGGCGCGGACAGCGCGACGGAGAACGACGCCGTCGTGTTCGGCTCCACCGTGCAGTTGACGATCGTGCTCGGCTGCAGGTCCGCCGGGCAGGCGCCGGCCGCCTGGCCGCTCTGCTGGAGCGAGCGCACTACGGCCTCGCGGTCGCCCGCCGGATCGCTCTTCGGCGCTGTGGCCTTGGGGCCCGACTCCGGAGCAGCGGAGGCGGCAGCGCCGGACTGCGGCAGGGCAGCGGGCGGCGGCGGCGTCGCCGCGGCAGCGGCTCCGGTCTGACCGGTGAACGACGCCAGGAGGCCGAGCAGCAGGGCCCCGGACGCGGCCGCGGCCCTGCCCCTCCCCGGTCTCTCGCGTCTACTTCTGCCCGACGGCAGCAATCTCATGGAGCCCCCAGCTCAGCATGTCCCCGTCCGGTGACTGTCACACGACGGGCAGGCGGAGCTTATATGCCCACTACATGAGCCCCGCAGGGGGTCACCGGCTACGGGTCAGCTCCGCCCAGACCGTCTTGCCGATGAGGCGGTCCGTGACGCCCCAGTCGGCGGCGACGGCGTCCACGATCCGCAGGCCGTAGCCCGTACTCCGCCCGGTAGGCGTGCGGTTGCACGGCCGGACGGCGGTCGCGGCGCGCGTCGGAGACCTCGACACGCAGGATGCCCTCCAGGAGGGTCAGCTTCAGCTCGAAGTCGCGCCCCGGGACGCGGCCGTGGCGGACGGCGTTGGCGGCGAGCTCGGCCACGAGGAGCCCGGCGTCGGCGGAGGGCGCGATGGATTCGGGGAAGTCCCGGTCGTGGAGCTCGACGAGGGCCGGCTGGCGCGCGAGCCGGGCCCCGCGACGGGTGCTGGTGAAACGCTGAGAGAACACGCGTACGAGGGTCCGGGCGCGGCCGGAAGGTGCGGTCATGCCGCCAAGATCCCGCCTGGCCAAGCTCGTTCAACACCACGCGGACTCGTACAAACCAACTGTACGAGTGCGCTCCCTGGACAGGCCGAGTCACGGTGCGTGAGCCTGACTGTCGGGGAGGTGACCGCCATGGTGAGTGCCGACGACAGCGGTGACGGCGAGGTCGGGCCGGACGACAACATGCGCAGCTTCGGCGAGACGGTCAAGGCGGCGCCGGCCAGAGCGGGGTCGTCGAACTCGGTGGTGTCGCCGGTGATGAATCGGGTGACCTCGACGACCTTGGCCGCCAAAGCTGCTCGTCCGCGGACGTCCCGGCCGATGGTGACGGTATAGCTCCGGGGCCGGAGAGGGAACACGCGGGACCGGAACCGCCACCGCACGCGTCGGCGGGCGCACACGGCAGTGGCCAGCGTGGTCTTGCCGAAACCTCCCGCGCCCCACAGGGAGGTGGTGATGCCCACAGCGCCGCGGCCGCGGCACACCGCAGCGGCCGCGCCGCGGCTCTGGACCCGGTCGATGAACCAGTCCGGGACAGCCACGGGCGGGGGTGGCGGGGGGCGTTCAGGGCAGTTGGCGGACGCAAGTGCAGCCACGCCGCCGTACCGGCTGCCACGACTGCAGTTGGCCCGAAGACGCCGAGCGACCGCCACGGGTGCTTTCGGAGCTCATCACAGCAGCCAGGGCCAGGTTGAAGTCTCTGTGGCGGCGTTCCCCGCCAAGGCCAGCACGACCGCCGGCGCAATACCCAGGCTGGCGAGCGCCACGATTCCCGCCGCCCACACACGTACCCGCACGCGCCACCCCCGGCACCCGATCTTCCTGCGCTGAACCCTAGCGACCGGCTGCCCGCACCATCAGCGGAACGCCGGAAAGACGTGGCAGAACAGCCGCTCCGCTGAACACGGCGCGTCCGAGCGGAGCCACGGTGACACATCGACCGCCAGACCAGGCGTCCACCGCCGAATCGCGGCAAGGGCAGCCCTGCCAGCAGCGTCCGTAGCCTGTCGACGTCGATCCGGCCGTGGTTCAGGCCGCCGTACATCGCTCCGTGCCCGCGACGATGCTCGCGCAACAGCGTCAGGTCCACCGGTGACTTCACCGCGCCGTCCGCACACAGCACCGCGTCCAGGAGCTCGAACAACTCATCGCGTCGGGCGGTCAGACACTCGTAGAACTCGCCCCGGAAGCGGGACGCTTCCGCGAACGCTTCCCCCCGGACAGCATCAGGCAGCAGACTCACCTCACGGCCTTCGTCATGGTCACGTGCGCCTTGGTCGGAGCACATGATCAGACGGAGGCCGCCCCCACGTCCGGCGAATGCCCAGGTGAGCGACCCGGTTCGGCGGACGAGTCGAGCGGAAGATGAGGCGCGGTATCCCTACGCTTCGGGCTCTTGCTCGGCCCGTAGGTACCGACCCCAGATCTGGGCCTTGCGATAGGGACCGGCCCCGTCGCAGTCGTACTGCGACTCGTCGAAGGTCACCCAATACAGCAGCTCGCCCCTGAGCGCCTGGGCATGTGCGTTGGGTTCGGGTGCACCCATGGCATCGATCGTTCCGAGAAACTCGACCTGCCAAGGGCCGTCCCAGTCCTGGTCGCGAACGACCGTGACCCGGCTGCCCGGTGCCAGTGCACCCGTCGGCCATGCCTGGCTCAAGGGACGACCGAGGATGTGCTCTATCGCCTGGCGGTCGCCTACATCCTCAGGAACAGGGCCGGAACTGTCTGTCATGCCGCCCACTCTGCCCGCACCACTTCAGGAGCGCCAGAAGATGAAGGCTGTCCCGTAACTGGCGGTGTCCCTCTCAGTGAGGTTCAACCAATGCCGGGTGCGCTGCTTGGTGCCATGAGGAGAGGAGCGGCTGTGACTGGGTGCCATTGCGCCAGGCGACCGGAGGCAAGACCGTAAGCGCCCTCCTCGCCCGGCAGCGCCAACGCGCCGCCACCACCCGGTGCGACCGGTCGCCCCCTGCTGTCTGCCTGTTGCATGTGCCCCGGCCCGCGGCGGTTAACCCGGCGATGACCGCCTTGCGCCCTATCCGTGTCGCCATTCGAGGCCGATTACCTCGCTGTCGAACACGCGAAAATCTACGTCGGCCGGAGTAGACATTGGGTGGTGGTGTGGTTATGGTTTCTCTCGTAACGCAGAGAGACCGCAGGGCCTGGCAGAGACGAACTGCCGGGCAGCAGTGCCAGCAGTACCCGAAGTTGCAGTTCGCAGGACGGTGCGGTGGCGGAGTTCCGAAGCCAATGTGTGCAGGACGGCGACGGGGCTGGCGACCGGACCGGGTGGCCCGCAGTGATCAGGGGCCGCCGTGAGCAGTACCGCAGTAACGCAGATGCAGTACCCGCAAGTGCAGTCCGTAGTACCCAGCAGTGAAGTCGGTGAGCGGTACCTCGGTGAAGGCGTCGGCTGCGGGCGCGCGCACCGGGAGGTTCGGCAGTGGGGTTCTAAGCCAGAGCAGACGCAGGATGGGCGACGGGGCTGGCTGCCGAAACGTGGCGCTAAATCAGGCCACGAGCAGTACAAGCAGTTCGCGGTACAGAAGTAGGCATTACCAGCGTTAGCAGTAGGTGCAGTACCGCAGTGAGAGCAGTACCCAGCAGTACCGTTTGGTAAGTGAAGTGATCCCAGAGGGATGAACGGAGGAGCGAAAGCGCCATCAGGATCGCCCGGACGCCACGCGAGTCCGGGTACCGCAGGACATCGATAGTGAGGTGGTCTCCGGTCACGCATCCGCGATCCCCGTACCCCGACAGCATCTCGGTCGGGCATGCGGACACAGAAGGCCGGCGCAGTACTAAGGGCCGGCAGATGGTGTAGCAGTTCCTTCGGGGCCCTGGTGTCGTACGCACCAGGGCCCCTCCCCGCGTTCTGACCCCCTTTCCCCCACCTGTTTCGCAGTGAGGTGCGATGACAGCAGACGACCCGATCAGCCGTCTCGACGACGACGGCTACCCCGCCTACACCATGGGCCGAGCCGCCGACATGCTCGGCACCACCCAGGGCTTCCTCCGCG
Source organism: Streptomyces sp. NPDC054849 (assembly GCF_053610945.1). NCBI lineage: Bacteria > Bacillati > Actinomycetota > Actinomycetes > Kitasatosporales > Streptomycetaceae > Streptomyces > Streptomyces sp. NPDC054849. Next base: position 2,624 of record NZ_JBSGZI010000166.1, on the reverse strand, counting down.
CCATCGAAGAGGCCCGCCTGATCACCCCGCTCCGCTCCGCCGGCGGACACCGCCGCTACTCCCGCTGCCAACTGCGCATCGCCGCCCGCGCCCGGGAACTCGTCGACCAGGGCACGCCCATCGAGGCCGCCTGCCGCATCGTCATCCTCGAAGACCAGCTCGAAGAAGCCCAGCGCATCAACGCCGCATACCGCCGCACTGCCGAACCGGCGAACCCGACGGCCGCGGCCTGAGGCAGTACGCACCCTCCCGCTCCGCGGAGGTGCTGGCCGCCGAAAGGAAGCCCAGAGCGAGGGCGGCGTGGAGCAGCCCGCCTCAGCGGCAACGCCGGGCCGGCCCGGCCGGCGTTTCGCTGGGAGTGGGAACGGAAGGGGCGCACTGAGGCGTACGTCGATTCCGTTTTGTCCCGGGTATGTGCGATGCGTCCCCCTCTCATACGGGCGGATGCGGGGAGCGACTTCGCCCGGCTCTCCCGGAAGATCCAGGAGGCCGGGCTCATGGCCCGGCGCTCCGGGTAATACGCACTGCGCATCGCGGCCGTGACGGCCCTGTACGCCGCCGGATGGACGGCCTTCGTTCTATCGGCGACAGTTGGTGGACGCTGCTGGTGGCCGGTTTTCTGGCCTTCGTGTTCGGGCAGGTGGCGCTGCTCGCGCACGACATTGCCCACCGGCAGCCCGGCTGCGCAAGGGCAGCGAGGTGTCCGGGCGCGTCGCCGGGAACCTCGGCATCGGCATGGGGTACGGCTGGTGGCAAGACAAGCACACCCGTCACCACGCCAACCCCAACCACGAGGACCTCGATCCCGACCTCGACCCGGACATCTTCGTCTGGACGCAGGACCAGGCCCGCGCGGCTAGGACCTGTCTGACAATTCTTGTCGAATCAGCGAGCGCCCGTTGAGTAGGCGGTCCGGAGGCACGCCGACCAGCTCGCACCTTTTGCCGGGCAGAACCTATGGGCGGCGGGCCAGCAGGTGTGCGTCGAGAAAGCCCCGTTCGGAGGCCGGGTCGTGGAGCAGCCGAGCGAAAGGAACGAGCCCGGCATCGGTCAGCAGTTCGGCGAGGTGGTCCGCCGGCCAGCTGTAGGCAGGTGCGACCTTGTGGTCGAACTGGACCGGCTCCGGTCCGTCGGTCCCGAAGAAGGAGACCAGGAGCACGCCACCCGGCGCCAGGACGCGGACCTGCTCGGCGAGCAGCTCTGGCAGTTCGTCCGGTGGGGTGTGGATCATTGAGTAGTGGGCCAGTACGCCGCCGAGCACGCCGTCCTCGATCGGCAAGGACTCCATCCGCGCCTCCTGGAAGCGCAGCGCCGGGTTGGCCCGTCGAGCGTGGTCGACCATGCCGTGGGACAGGTCGAGTCCGAAGGCGTCCAGGCCCAATTCGTGCAGCATGGCCGTCAGATGTCCGGGCCCGCATCCAACGTCCGCTGCCCGCAGGTTGCCCGTCGCGCGCACCAGTTCGGCGAAAGTGCTGATCATGGCCCGGGCGAACGGCTGCGTCTCCAGCCGGTCTGCGAACAGCGATGCGTACAGCTCAACGACTCCGTCGTAGGCCGCCCTGGTCTCGTCCTGATGATTCGCCACAGGGAGGACCTTATAGCCGGTCCGATAATCAATCTTGTGGCAGCTCGAGGCGAGGTGACAGACGCGGCGTGGGAGCGGATAGAGCCCCTGCTGCCGCAGGCGGACGGACGTGGCCGTCCATGGCGTGATCACCGGCAGGTGGTCAATGGTGTGTTGTGGCGGCTGCGGACTGGGGCTCCTTGGCGCGACCTGCCCCAGCGGTACGGGCCGTGGCAGACCGTTTACGAGCGGTTCGCCCGCTGGGAGGCGGACGGCACCTGGGCAAGACTGTTGGAGCACGTCCAGGCCGCGACGACGCGATGGACCGGGTGGAATGGACAGTCGCCGTCGATTCCACGATCAACCGGGCCCATCAGCACGCCGCCGGCGCACGCAAAAGGGGGCAGCAGGCCGGGACAATCTGGAAGATCCGGGCCGCTCACAGGCACGCCAGGCCCTTGGTCGCTCCCGAGGCGGGCTGACCACCAAGGTCCACCTCGCTGTCGACGGCCGGGGCCTGCCATTGTCGATCGTGCTCACGCCCGGCAATGTCAACGACGCCACCGCGTTCACCCAGGTCCTTGACGAGATCTGCATCCCACGCATCGTCACGGGCCGCCCGCGCACGACGCCGACGCGGGTGCTGGGCGACAAGGCCTATTCCAGCCGGGCGATCCGCCACCTGCTGCGGCGTCGGGGCATCACTGCCACGATTCCCGAACGCCGCGACCAGATCGCCAACCGCCGTCGACGCGGCAACCTCGGCGGCCGCCCACCCGTCTTCGATAAAGAGGTCTACCGCGACCGCAACGTGGTCGAGCGATGCTTCTCCCGTCTCAAGCAGTTCCGTGCGATCGCCACCAGGTTCGACAAGCTCGCCACTCGCTACCGCGCCGGAGTCATCCTGGTCTCGCTGATTCTCTGGCTTCGTGAATCGACCAGGTGATCATTTGTCAGACACGCCCTAGTAGGACTCCGTTAGGTCTGACGGTTCGGGATGCTCGTGACGGGCATTCTGAATGTGTGGATACACGCGAAGTGGACCGCGTGCGGACCGAGT
>NZ_JBSGZI010000165.1:0-10325 GCF_053610945.1 Streptomyces sp. NPDC054849 | reverse complement strand
ACACACTTCCCGGTGATGGCGGATGGCGGCTGTCTGTGGCTGGTCATAGGCCGCCCACGGTCCTTGGGGTGCTCGATGACGGCGTCTGACAGCCGTCTGGGGCAGGAAAAGCGGCAGACAACGGCTATGCCGATGTGTACCCGGGTCTGGTGGCATGGACAGCCGAAAAGGCCAACAGATTGCCCTGAATTACCCCAGTTTGGACATCGTCTCGTGATGCGGGCCTCGTCTTGATGGGGGTACACCTCGGCTGAGCCGAGCATCCGCCCCTCCGCCCCCTTCTCAGGGCCCTCTCCGGCCCTGATCAACCCCAGGCGGCCGTTAGTCGCGCTCGTCGGGAGCGTGTAGCGATCCGTGGCGGGCTATGTCGAGGCGGGTGGGCCGCAGACGCCGAAAGGGAAGGCGGGTGCAGCGATCTGTTGCGTCTGACCAGCCACAGACGGTCGTCGGACGCTGAGATGTGAGGAGCACGTAGCGATTCGGTGCGCCCATCGACTCGGCGGGTGGTCTGGGTGAGCCCGTCCGGGGATCGTCCCCTCCGGAGCCCCGGCCGGGGGTCGCTGATCGGGCTGTTGTGGATCGGGAATGGCCGGCCCGTTCCTTTGGGGGGTTCCCGTCGGTCTTCGTATGTCCGTGGCGGGACGGTCGGTCAAGGGTGGCCGCAGGCCATCGCGCAGCGACGCGACGAAGGAGCGCCCTTGAGGGACCGGCCCGACACGGAGAGACGATGAGACTGACGGGAAACCCCCAAACCATCCCTGATGCCGCCCAGATGGCTCCCCCTACCGAAGCCCCCGCCGCAGGTCTCGGCTCTGACCGCTCGGCTTCCGCCTGCCGGAGCCCCCGCCGCACGGTCCCGACCCCGCCCGCCGCCCCGCTTCCGCCACCCGCAGCCCCGCCGCGCAGTGTCATTCAGGCCGGGCGCCCGGCTCCCGCAGCCCCGCCCTCGCCCCTGCCCTCTCGCCCTGCCCGTGCTTCCTACGCCGCCCCGAGTGTGACGTGGATCGAGCCGTCGGGGGTGGTGGTGACGTGGAGGGCCGTCAGGTCCGGGACGTGGGCTGTGGGGGCGTGGGCGGCCGCGCGGGGGCCGACACCGATCACGCGCATGCCCGCCGCCCGGCCGGCGCTGATGCCTGCGGCCGAGTCCTCGAAGACGATGCAGTCGGCCGGGGCCACGCCCAGGGCGGCGGCGCCCTTGAGGAAGCCCTCGGGGTCGGGCTTGCTGGCCTCGACGGATTCGGCCGTGACCCGTACCGCGGGCATCGGCAGGGCGGCTGCGGTCATCCGGGCGTCGGTCAGGGCGGCGTCGGCGGAGGTGACGAGGGCGTGCGGCAGGCCCTCGAGGGCCGCCATGAAGGCCGGGGCTCCCGCGACGGGGACCACGCCGTCGGTGTCGGCTGTCTCGCGGGCCAGCATCACCGCGTTCTCCGCGTGGTTGACCGCCATCGGGCGGTCCGGCAGGAGCACGGCCATGGTGGCGTAGCCCTGACGGCCGTGGACCACTTTGAGGGCCTCCTGTGGGTCCAGCCCGTGGGACACCGCCCAGTCGCGCCAGCAGCGCTCGACCACCGCGTCGGAGTTGACGATCGTGCCGTCCATGTCCAGGAGCAGGGCCTTGGCGGTGAGGACGACGGGTGTGGTGGCGGTGCTGGCCGGCATCGGCGGGGCTCCAGACGGGCGGGAAAAGAGAACAAGTGGTTCCGTCCACCGGTCAGGGAGAGAGGACGGAACCACTTTGTTCCTACACGATACAAAATGAAGGGCGGTCCGCGCCAATTGCTGACGTGTGACGCCTATCCCTCCAGAGCCTTGCGGGTCACCGGACCGTAAAAGCCCCATTCCTGGTCGTCGATGCCCTGGTCGTACTGGAAGTCGGACAGGGCCTCCTCCACCCGCCAGCCGAACTTTCCGTCGAACTTGCCGCGGTACAGACCCTGCGCCGCCAGCAGCCGCTGGAGCTTCTCCACCTCCGGACCCGAATCCCCGTACCGCAGGATCGGGGCCTGCGCGGGCGGCGGGCTGGACGAACGGCTTGCGCTGGGCGACGGGCTCGGGGAAGCGGGCGCCGACTTCGAGGCGCTCGGGGACGGCGACGCCGACTTCGAGGCGCTCGGCGACGGGGAGGCCGAGCGGGACGGGCTGGCCGAGGCCGGACCGTCGGACGACGCGGCCGGAGCGGTGCTCGTCGCAGGCGCCGACGGCTTCGCGGCCACCATGGCGGTATCACTCCCGGCGGACGTCGGGAGCACCCACACCGCCATGGCCGTCCCGCTGAGGGCGACCACGGACGCGGCGACGAGCAGCAGGGTCAGCGGCTTGCGGGTGGCAGCGCCGGTCCGCTTCTCCGGGCCCCCGCCCCCACCCCCACCCCCGCCCCCTACGTCGTCACCGCTGACACCGCTGTACGTGTACCCGGCCTCCGGGACCGGCTGGAGCCGGACCGTCTCGGCGGGGCGCGGCGCATGCTCCGGCCCTTCCCTCCACGGCCCGTCGGCTGGCGGCACGGCAATCCCGTACGCCGGGGTGTCGTCCTGCGCCGCCACCGGGTGCGGGGCCGGGGTCACCACGCCGGATATGGGCGGCGGGGGCGCCGGTGCGTCCGGCTCGCCCGGGTCGGGCAGCGTTACGTACGGGCGGATGCGCAAAGGGTTGAAACCCACACCCGGCGCACACCCGCAGCCGGCGCCGACAGCGCCGCAATCTGGACAGTGCTCACCGTTCACTGGACTCCCTCCCTGGCCATTGCCTGCGATTATGCAGACCCGTCAAGCCCCTCCCAACCGCCCGAGAGGCCATAACCGGACACACCGCTCAGGATGGAGATGTTGATCCGGCTGAGGAGGAAGCGATGGCTGAGGATGTGCCCACGAAGGCCGTGGACCCCGCTCCCGGCCCGCAGAAGTCCGACCCCACCGCCGAGCACGCCTCCCGCGAGGTGCTCGTCTCCATCGGCGCCCTGCTGCTGGGTCTGCTGATCGCCGCCCTCGACCAGACCATCGTCTCCACCGCCCTGCCGACCATCGTCAGCGACCTCGGCGGCCTGGCCCACCTGTCCTGGGTCGTCACGGCCTACATGCTCGCCGCCACCGCCGCCACCCCCCTGTGGGGCAAGCTCGGCGACCAGTACGGACGCAAGAAGCTCTTCCAGTACGCCATCGTCCTCTTCCTGATCGGGTCGGCACTGTGCGGGCTCGCCCAGGACATGCCCCAGCTGATCGGCTTCCGCGCCCTCCAGGGCCTGGGCGGCGGCGGACTGATCGTGCTGTCGATGGCGATCGTCGGCGACATCGTCCCGCCCCGCGAACGCGGCAAGTACCAGGGCCTCTTCGGCGGTGTCTTCGGCGCGACCAGCGTGCTGGGCCCGCTGCTGGGCGGCTTGTTCGTGGACCACCTGTCCTGGCGCTGGGTCTTCTACATCAACCTCCCCATCGGTCTCGTCGCGCTCGTCGTCATCGCCACCGCCCTGCACATCCCGGCGCGCTCCTCGAAGCACACCATCGACTACCTCGGCACCTTCCTCATCGCCTGCGTCGCCACCTGCCTCGTGCTCGTCGCCTCCCTCGGCGGCACCTGGGGATGGGGCTCGGCCCGGATCATCGCTCTCGCCGTCCTCGGCGCCGTGCTGCTCGCCGTCTTCCTCCTGGTGGAGCGCAAGGCCGCCGAACCCGTTCTGCCGCTGGGCCTGTTCCGCGTCCGCACCTTCACCCTCTGCTCGGTGATCAGCTTCGTCGTCGGCTTCGCGATGTTCGGCGCGATGGTCTACCTGCCGACCTTCCTGCAGGTCGTCCAAGGCGTCTCGCCCACGATGTCCGGCGTCCACATGCTGCCGATGGTGCTCGGCATGCTGATCTCCTCCACCGCCTCCGGCCAGATCGTCAGCCGCACCGGCCGGTGGAAGGTCTTCCCGCTCGCCGGCACCGCCGGCACCGCCATCGGCCTGCTCCTCCTGCACCAGCTGCAGCGCACCAGCTCCACCTGGGAGACGAGCGTCTACTTCTTCGTCTTCGGCGCCGGACTCGGCCTGGTCATGCAGGTGCTCGTCCTGGTGGTGCAGAACGCGGTCAGCTACGCCGACCTCGGCGTCGCCACCTCCGGGGCCACCTTCTTCCGCTCCATCGGCGCCTCCTTCGGCGTCGCGGTCTTCGGCACGGTCTTCACCAACCAGCTCGACGACAAGCTGACCGAGGCCCTCGCGGGCGCCGCGCTGCCGCCAGGCGTGGACGTCGCACAGCTGGAGGCCGACCCCCGGGCCATCAGTGCGCTTCCCGCCGACCTCCAGCCCCGCGTGCTCGACGCCTACGCGACCTCCATCACCGACGTCTTCCTCTACGCCGTCCCCGTCGTCCTGATCGCCTTCGTGGTGGCCTGGTTCCTGAAGGAGGACACGCTCCGCGGCTCGGTCACCGCACCCGATGTCACCGAGACCCTGGCCTCCAACCCCGTCCACCGCTCCTCCCACGACGAGGTCGCCCGCGCGCTGACGGTGCTCGGCACCCGCGAGGGGCGTCGCCACGTCTACGAGAAGATCACCGAGAAGGCGGGCTACGACCTGCTGCCCGCCGCCAGCTGGCTGCTGCTGCGGATCAACAGATACGGCTCAGCGGAGCCCGCAATGCTCGCCGAGCGGGTCAACGTGCCGCTGAAGGTCATCACGGACGCCGCCCGCCAGATCGAGGAGCGCGGACTCGCCGTCCGGGACGGGCTGCCGCTGGTCCTGACCGAAGAGGGCCGCGCGACCGCCGCGAAACTCGCCGAGGCGCGACAGGAGTCCCTCGCCGAACTGCTCGGCGACTGGTGGGGCCCGGACCGCCCGACCGACCTGGTCAAACTGGTCCAGGAGATCAACACGGAGCTGTGCGGATCCGACGCCGAGGAGCCCTACGACGCCGAGCCGCGGCGAGACCACGCCGCGCCTTAGGGTGCGCGGACTCGCCGCTCAGACCAGGGGCTTTTCGAACCAGTGCTCCGCATACGGCCCGGAGTTGTACGCCGGTATCTCCGCATACCCGTGCCGCGCGTACAACGCCCGGGCCTCCACGAGATCCGACCGGGTGTCCAGCCGGACCCGCTCGGCGCCCAGCGCGCGGCCCTGTGCCTCCAGGACCTGGAGCAGCGCCGTGCCTCCGCCGGTGCCGCGGGCGCGCTGGTCGACGTACACCCTGGTGAGTTCGGCGGTCGTGGGGTCGAGCAGGCGTATGCCGCCGCACGCCAGTGGCTCGCCGCCCCGCCGGCCGACGACGAACTGTCCCGTCGGCGGGACCAGCCCGTCGTCCGGGAAGTCCAGCAGCCCCTGGTCGATCTCGGCCTCGGTGACCTGCCGTCTCCAGTACCGGCCGGCGACCTCGGCGTAGTACGCCCGGCGCAGGAGGGTGGCGTCCGGGCTGGTGAACGGCTCGGGGGCCACGGTCCACGCCGTGGTGGGTGTGCGGTGCTCGTGTGCGCTCTGAGTGTTCATGGCGTCATTGTGGAGCGGGCGGTGGATCTCCCGCGTGGAATATCCACAGGGCCGGGCTGATGATAGGAAAAAGGAAAAACCGCGCATACCCGGAGGGTGTGAAACGCCATGTCAGAGCATCCCGACTGTGCCCTGGTCCGCCGCGGCTACGAGGCTTTCGGCAGAGGTGACATGGAGACGATGAGCACGCTGCTCACGGCCGACGTCATCCACCACGTGCCGGGCAGCAACCCACTGTCCGGGCACCACAAGGGGCGGGAGAACGTCCTCGACTTCTACCGCCGGCTCGGCGAGGAGACGAACGGCACCTTCCAGGTACACCTGGAATCGGTGCTGGCGGACGGGCGGGGGCATGTGATGAGTTTCCACACGGCGCGCGGTGACCGCGGCGACCGCGGCATCGAGATCCGCGAAGGGCTCTTCTTCACGATCGTCGGCCACAAGATCACCGACATCGACCAGTGCACCGCGGACATCGACGAGGAAGACGCCTTCTGGAGCTGACGCGTTGACGCGTTGACCTGCTGATGCGTTGCCTGCTGACGTGCTGACGTGCTGACGTGCGTGCGCGGCTGACGTGTCGGCGTGCCGCCGCTCCGCGGCGGGGCGACGACACGACCGCGCCCGTGTCAGTGCCGACGTACGCCGGGATGCGAGCCGACACACCGGGGCGGGGCGATGGGCCCGCGCCCTGTGACCGGTGTGCCGGTGCCCGCGACCCGCCCGCGAGGGCACCGCCCGGGCCCCGGCGTACCGAGGCCCGCGGCCGCGCCGCGTCAGGCCTTCTTCGGTGCCGCCTGCTGCACGACCTCGAACGACCACACGGTCGAACCCGAAGCCGCCGGCTTCGGCCGCTCGCCGCCGCCCTCGCCACCACCCGCAGGACCGCCCTGGTGAGCGGCCTTCATCGGCCCCTCCATCCACGCCTGGAAGTCCTCCTCCGAACGCCACCGCGTGTAGACGAGGTACTGGTCGGTGCCCTCCACGGGGCGCAGCAGCTCGAACCACTCGAACCCGTCAGAACCCTCCACCGTCCCGGCCCGAGAGGCGAAGCGCCGCTCCAGAACTTCCCGCTGCTCGGCGGGAACCGTCAGTGCGTTGATCTTCACGATGCTCATGGGAGCCATCCTAGGTATCCCGCGGGAGATATCGTCGTGCGGGTAATGAAGCGCGGCAGCCAGGCGAAGTCGGGGTTGCGGTCAAATGGGCGGGAGGCCGGCGAGGCGTGGCGAACGCGGCAGAGCACAGTGGTGCGAACGGACATGCCGGGGTCATAGGCGATAGCGGCAGGCTCGGGGCGGCACGCCTCCTCCTGTGGGCGCTGGTCGGTGTCCTCGCCGTCAGACAGGCCGCCGCCGCGCTGCGCCTGCCACCGGGCGAGTGGCTGAGCGCCTTGCACCTCCCCGCCGGCACCCCCGGGTCGCTGTACGGCGGCGGCCAGTTCTCCGGCACGCCCTTCGCCGGGCTGGTCCTCAAGCCCCTCACCGGCCTCACCGCGCCGTCGCTGGAGGTCGGCTGGACCTGCGTGACGCTGCTGTGCGTCGCCGCCGTCGGGCTCGTCGCCGCGCGCGGTCTGCCCGACCCGGTGCCACGGCGCACCGCGCTGCTCGCCGCGCCCGTGCTGACGGCCCTGATGATGGTCTCGCTGCCCGTCCGCGAGGCCGCCTCACCGGGCCGGACCGCCGTCCTGCCCGTGCTGCTGGTGCTCCTGGCCGTCTTCCGTGTGCCCGGCGACCGGCCCGCGGGCTTCCTCGTCGGCCTCGCCGCCGCGCTCCAGCCGGCGCTGCTGCTCTTCGCCCCGCTGCTGTGGCTGACCGGGCGCCGCCCCACCGCGCGGACCGCCGCCGTGACCTTCGCCGGCGCCACCGCGCTGTCCTGGGCGGCCATGCCGCGCGACTCCTGGACGTACTGGGTCGAGCACCTGGCAGGCACCGGGCTCGGGGGCGCCCCCGACGGCCTCGCCAACCAGTCCGTGCACGGCGCGCTGCTGCGCCTCGGCCTGACCGGACCCGTCGAGATCCTGCTCTACGCCGCCCTCGCGGCCGCCGTCGTCTGGATCGGCCTGCGCCGCGCGGTCCGCTACGCCCGCGACGGTCAGCTGCTGCTCTCCGTCGCCGTCACCGGCTGCGTGGCCGTCGCCGTGTCCCCCACCGGCTGGCGCCACCAGCTCCTGTGGGTGCTGCTCGCCGTCGCCGGCAAGGTCGGCAAGCGTGCCGCCGACCGGCCCGTGTGGCCGGTGGCCGTGGTCCTCGCCATGACCCTGCCGAGCGCGGTGCTGCTGCCGAACCTGGCCGCGCTGGCCCCCGTACGCGACAACGTGCTGCTGCTCACCGCGCTGGTCGCGGCGTGCGCGGTACCGTTCCTGCCGCGCTCCTCGCCGTACTGGCGCGAGCCCGTGCCGACCGACTACGGGCGGCCTGCGGCGGCCCGGTGGTCACGCGTGCCGCTGCTGCCGTTCTGGCGGCGCGTGCTGTCCCGCCCGAACCTGCTGCTGGAACTCCTGCTGATACGGGTCGGCTACTCGCTCTACTCACACATCCGGGCGGCGGCCCCCACCAGCCGCTTGCTCGCCGAGGGCAACGGCAATCAGATCCTCGGGATCGAGCAGGCGATGGGCCTCGACATCGAGCACGCCGTGAACCACGCCGTCGTGAACACGCCCTGGCTGGAGGCCTTCTTCAACTTCTACTACACCTCCTTCCACTTCGTGGTCCCGCTGTCGATCCTGGCGGTCCTGTACTGGCGGCGCCCCGGCGACTACCGCTGGGCGCGCGCCTCCCTGGGCCTGGCCACCGTCCTGGCCCTCATAGGCTTCTGGCTCTACCCGCTCGCGCCGCCGCGGCTGATGCCCGGCCTCGGCTTCATCGACACCGTGCACGGACCGCAGGACCTGGCCAACCCGTCGTACGGGGCCATGACCGCGATCTCCAACCAGTACGCGGCGATGCCCTCGCTGCACTTCGGCTGGTCGCTGTGGTGCGGGATCGTGATCGTGGTGCTCGCGCCGAAGGGCTGGCAGAAGCTGCTCGGGGCGCTGCACCCGCTGATCACGGTGTGCGCGATCGTCGCCACCGCCAACCACTGGGTGCTGGACGCGGTGGGCGGTGCGATCGTCGTGACCGCCGGCTTCGGGCTCGTGTACGTGCTGTCCGGGCCGCGGGGGCTGCAGGTGCAGCTGCCCGTGCAGCGGGCCGCCGTGAACGCGGAGGGCGCGAGCAGGGAGGACGCGAGTACGGAGGACGCGAGCATAGAGGACGCGAGCGTGGAGGCGGAGGCCGCCGGGCGGGTGCCGTCGGCGCGCGCCGGCTCGTAGCCCTGTCCGTCGACGGCGCGCCCTGCCCGGCCCCGGAGAGGGGAGGCAGGGGCGCGCCGAGGACTACGCCGGCGGGATGTTCTGATTGAGGCGGAAGAGGTTACCGGGGTCGTAGCGGCGCTTCAGTTCCCGCAGGCGCCGGTACTTCTCCGCCCCGTACGCCTGCTCGACCCGCTCCTCGCCCTCCTCCATCAGGAAGTTCGAGTAGACCCCGGTCTGGTGAGGTGCGAGCGCCGACCACAGGCCGCGCGCCCACGCCCGCTCCTCGTCGAAGCCCTCCGGGCCCTCCGTCGTCCCGTTGATGTTGAAGGTGTGGCCGGCGCCGCGCCCGCCGAAGGCCGTCTCGTCCTCCCCGACGCGTGCGATGGCTCCGCCGAGCTGGAAGATCGGGAAGGCCGTGAACGGCGAGGCGATCCGCGCCGCGTGCTCGGCCGTGCGGTCGATGACGTCGTCGGTGAGACGGTCGACGTCGCACGACTTGAAGTAGTACCAACGGCCGTGCGGGAAGGACGGGTCGAACATCGCCTGGTGCTCGGTGAACGGCTTGGGCGTACACAGGTCGAGTACGGGCGCCGACCCGGAGCCCTCGCGCAGCGGACGCAGCACCTCCTGCCCCTCCTCGACCGGGCCCGCGTAGCAGCACACGATCATCACGACCGGCGCCCCTTGCAGCCGGGCCGGTATGTACGGGGCCGTCGGCGCCTTCCGGTGGACGACCGCCGTGGTCAGCTCGTCCGGCACGTCAGTGATCCACTCGCGGTAGAACCGCAGCAGCCGCGCCGACTCGGCCATCGGCCAGACCACCGGACCGGCCAGCACGATCGGGCCGAGCGGGTTGAGCCGGAACTCGAACTCCGTCACGATCCCGAAGTTGCCGCCGCCCCCGCGCACGCCCCAGAACAGGTCCGGGTTCTCGTCCTCGCTCGCCTTCACGAAGGACCCGTCCGCGGTGACCACGTCCACGGAGAGCAACTGGTCGATCGTGAGCCCGTACTTGCGCATCAGCCAGCCGATCCCGCCGCCGAGCGTGAGCCCCGCCAGCCCGGTGTGGGTGACGATCCCCGCCGGTACGGCCAGCCCGAACTCCTGCGTTTCGTGGTCCAGGTCGCCCAGCAGGACCCCGGCCTGCGCCCTGACCGTCCGGGCCTGCGGATCCACCCGGATGCCGCGCATGGACGAGAGGTCGACGACGATCCCGCCGTCGCACACGGACTGCCCGGGGAAACTGTGTCCGCCGCCCCGCACGGCCACGGGCAGCCCGGCCGCGGGCCCGGTCGCGAAGCGCACGGCCTCGATGACGTCCGCGACGCCCGTGCAGTAGGCGATGAGGGCGGGGGAGCGGTCGACGGAGCCGTTCCAGATCCGCCGGGCCTCGTCGTAAGCGGGATCCTCCGGCAGTACCAGCCGACCCCGGAAGGACTGGCTGAGCGTGGCCATGACTTCAGTCTGGCACCGGGCGGGGCGTCGGGCACGCAGGCCTCGGCGGCGGCGGGGCGGCGGGGGCTCTGACCAGGGCGGGCCGAAGGGGCGCCGGGGCATCCTGTGCCCCGGCTTCCC
>NZ_JBSGZI010000164.1:0-10344 GCF_053610945.1 Streptomyces sp. NPDC054849 | reverse complement strand
GTCTTCGATGACGTGGGCGACGTCGAAGACGGGTGGGGCGGCGGAGCAGAGCAGGTAGAGAGTCCTGGTGGTCATGCCGCCATATGATCATATCGCTTGACCTCGACCAAGGTTGAGGGAGCAGGATCGAGCTCATGGACATGGACATGGACATCGAAAATGAGGCACGGGCGGATTCCGTCGAGGCGATCAGGCAGGTCGTCGCTGTGGTCGAGCGTACGCAGCGGGCCAGGGACGCGGAGGGTTTCCTCGCGCTGTTTCATCCGGATGCGATATGGACGACCGGTCACGGCAGGGTGCTGATCGGGTGGGAGGCGATCGCCGATTTCACGCGGGCGGTGCTGCCGGCGGCGGTATGGGATGGTGAGGTCACGTACGAAGTGGTTCACATCCGGTTCCTGCGGCCGGACGTCGCGGCGGTGAAGGTCCGCCAGGTCTACCACGGGGCGGAGGGCGGCACGGAGGGTGCGCCACTGTATGTGATGACGCGGGACGAGGACGGGCGGTGGCTGCTGGCGGCCTGCCAGAACACCCAGGTGATCGCAGACCGAGACCCGGCGTAACCCTTGTCGCCCCGGGGCCCGGCCCTGCCCGAGCCTCGGCTTTCGGGCCCCTTGCCGGCCCCGGTCCCGGGCAGCCCGCTCGCGGTCCGGCCGTCCCGTCGACCGGTCTCTCGGCCGGGTGGCGTGGCGGCCGAGTGGTGTGGCCTGCCGAGTCGCGGGGCCGGCCGAGTGTTGTGGTGCGGGGTTGGACGTTTGCGTATGCAGGTGAGCTTTTCGGCTATGTTCCGTCTCGCCAGGGTGGACTTGACTGGGGTCATGACGCAGACGACGAACCACCACACGCAGACCACAGCCACCCAGGCCACAACCCGGAAGGCAACAGCCCAGGCCACAGATCAGGCCGAAGCCACTGCCCAAGGCATCGCGCAGACCACCGCCGGGACCACCGACCACGCCGCCGGTCGGGACATCGACCCGGCGGCTGTTCAGGGGGGTCGGCAGGGCAGCGGGCAGGGGATCGCCCTGGTGATCGGGGGGACGGGTAAGACCGGCCGGAAGGTTGCCGAGAAGCTTGCTGCCCGAGGGTGTGCGGTCCGGGTCGGTTCCCGGCGGGGTGAGCCCGCCTTCGACTGGAATGAGCCCGCCACGTGGTTGCCGGCACTGGAGGGTGTCGACCGGGTGTACGTGACGTACTACCCCGACCTTGCCTTCCCCGGCGCCGTCGAGCAGGTGGGAGCCTTCGCCGAGGTCGCGGTGGCAGCGGGCGCGCGTCGGCTGGTACTGCTGTCGGGGCGGGGCGAGGAGGCCGCGCGGCTGAGCGAGGACAGGCTGAAGGCCTCGGGCGCCGACTGGACCGTGGTGCGGGCCAGTTGGTTCAACCAGAACTTCGACGAGAGCTTCTTCCTGGAGTCCGTACGGGCCGGGGAGATCGCCCTCCCGACGGCGGACGCGGTCGAGGCGTTCGTCGACACCGATGACATCGCCGACGTGGTGGTGGCCGTGCTCGGCGACGACCGGCACATCGGCAGGACGTATGAGCTGTCGGGTCCGCGCCTGCTCAGTTTCGCCGATGTCGCCGCTGAACTGTCGAAGGTCACCGGCCGTGCGATCGTCTACGTTCCGGTCTCGGACGAGGACTATCGTGCGGTGCTGCGTGAGAACGGTCTGCCGGAGGACTTCGCCGAGTTGTTCACCCTGATCCTGGACGGGCGCAACGCCCAGGTGGTCCACGGGGTCCAGGAGGTACTGGGGCGGCCGGCCAGGGACTTCGCCGACTTCGCCCGCGAGGCGGCGGCCACCGGCGTGTGGGACCAGCCGTCCTCCTGACCCGATAAACCGAACCCGACTTGAACCCGAACCTGAACCGAACCGAACCGAACCGAACCAGCCCCGGCCCCGCCCCCGTCCCCGACAAGTCGCCCGGGCGGGCCGCGGCCGGGCACGCACCCGAACCGGATGCCCGGTCCTGTTCCCCGGGTCTGCTGCCGGGGTGGGGCGGTGCGGGGAGGATGTGTGCATGGACATGTTGACCGGTCTTCTCGAAGGCCCCAAGGCCCGGGGTGCTTTTCTCCTGAAGTCTGTCTTCGATCCGCCGTGGTCCTTGCGGATCGAGGACCGTGCCCCGCTGTCGGTCGTGACGATGGTGGCCGGCTCGGCGTGGCTGCTGCCCGACGGTGAGGGTGCCGAGCCGGTACGGATCAGGCCGGGGGACGTCGCCGTGGTGCGGGGGCCTGACCCGTACACGGTTGCAGACGCCCCCGACACGCCGGTCCAGGTCACCGTGGGCCCTGATCAGCGGTGCAGCACGCCGACGGGCGAGGATGTGTCGGAGTCCATGGCATTGGGCGTGCGGACGTGGGGGACGGAGCGGCAGGATCCCGGGTCGGCGGTGATGCTGAGCGGCACCTATCAGGCGCCGAGTGAGATCGGCCGGCGGCTGCTGGAGGCGCTGCCCACGATCCTGGTCCGCCCCGCCCGGGCCGCCGATTCCACCCTGATCGGCCTGCTCGCCTCGGAGATCAGCAGTGAGGAGCCTGGCCAGGAGGTGGTCTTGGACCGGTTGCTGGACCTGCTGCTGATCGGGGTGCTGCGAGCGTGGCCGGCGCAGGCCGGCTCCGGTGCCCCGGCCTGGTACCGGGCCCAGAGCGATCCGGTGGTCGGCCCGGCCCTCCGCCTGCTGCACGGGAATCCGGCGTACGGATGGACGGTTGAGGAGCTGGCCGTCAAGGTGGGCGTCTCCCGGGCGTCGCTGGCCCGCCGTTTCACGCAGGTTGTCGGAGAGGGGCCGGCCGGATACCTGACAGGCTGGCGCCTCGCGTTGGCGGCCGATCTGTTGCGGGAGCCGGACGCCACGGTGGCCACGGTGGCCCGCCAGGTCGGCTACGGCAGTGCCTTCGCCCTTTCCGCGGCCTTCAAACGGGTACGCGGTGTCAGCCCGCAGGCGTTCCGCTCGGGCGCCGTCCCATCCGGTTCGGCCGCGCCGTCCGAGGCGGCGGCGGTGCGGTCCGGGGGCACGGTGGTCCTCAGCCGTTAGCCGCCGCCGGGCCCACGGTCGGACGGGCCGCCGGACCGACCGCCGGGCTGGTGGTCGGGCTGGTGGGCCGGGGGAGGTGAAGGGGGAGTACGCCAACTCGCTGGCCGCCGCTGAGTTCACCGGTGGGCGCGAACCCGAGGCCCAGGTAGAACGGTTCGGGACTGTTCTCGCCCGTGTCCCAGCTGACGTACGCGCGGTGGGTGCCGCGGCGGCGGATCTCCTCGCAGACCGCCCGAACCGCGAAGCGGCCGTAGCCCTTGCCTTGGTGGCTCGCGTGGATGTTCAGCCGCCAGATGCCGCTGCGCCGGTCCGCGGGGTCGGTGTCGGGATCCCAGACGATGTCGAGGAAGGCCATGACGAAGCCGACGATCTCGGGGCCGTCGACTATGGCCCGCGGCCAAGCGGCAGGGGCGTGGACGTACGCCTCCGCCAGCGACTTCACCACCGGGGAGACCAGATGCACCTGGTCGGGCCGCACCTGCACTGCGCACACGGCGTCGAAGTTCTCGGCGGTGATGGGCTCCAGACGCAGTGGGAGGGACGGCGAACTGATCACAGCTGACATGCCCTCACCCTAACGCGACCCACCCGGCGGCCCTCCGGCCCGTCACGACATCGCGCCGGCCGCTCCCGGTGCTCTCCGTCCAAGGCACGGACGGTGCCCGGCGCCATGATCAGGAAGACGAACGGCGCCTTGCGCACCCCGGCGCGGTGGTTCGCGGGCAACAAGTCGACGACAACGGCGACGGCAGCCAGATGGCCGCGCACCAGCACTGGACAGCCGCCGGGCCGGTCACTGCCGGGCCCGACCTCCGCAGCCCGGTCCAGGCCTTCGCCGCCGGTCGGCGGACCTCTCACAAACGGACCTCGCTGACGGCGCCGGGGCGCTACAAGTAGAGCTGGCCAAGACGACGGGGAAGGGGGAAGACGATGGAGGTCTTGCAGTGGGGGTTGCGGGCGCTGATCGTCGTGGCGGTACTCGTCGGCTGGCACCGCTATCGCTATCCGGGCGGCTGGGGTCCCGCCTTCAGCCGCAGCTACGCCCCCCGAACGCCGGGAACTGGCACAAGCCCGCCGGCGCCTCACAGCCCGGGCCGTTCAGGCATGGTTCCAGCGGACCGCCGTCCAACTTCGCCTCAGCTCCGCTCAGGCCGCCCACCGTCGCCGCGTCACCGCCGCGGAACAGGCCCTGCGCGAAGCCCAGAGTCCTGGCAGCGGTCCGGTGGTGGGCAATCTCGGTACCCTGATCCTGCACCAGCACACGCTCTCGATCGGTGAGGCTGAGGAGCTGCCACTGGCCGACCTCACCGTGCGGATCCATCACGGTTCCAAGAGCCACCACCTGATCGTGACCGAGGCAGGCGGGCACGTCTATCACGTTCCGCTCTCGCAAGGCGAGCACGAAGAAGACGCCGTACACGCTTTCGTCACGCTCATCACGAACGCTGCACGCCTCGACGCGGTCTTCCAGGCAAGCCTGGGAGACCGCGTGAAGGCAGCCCAGGCAGCACTGACCGAAGCTGAAGCCGACACCACACAGGAAGACGCCGTCCGCACCGAGCTCCACGACATCACACAAAAGCACCAGCTTGACCCGGAGCAGGCAGCCGCACTCGCCCGACTCAAAGCAGCGCGCCAGAAATGGAAGGACGTCACAGGCCGACTCCCCGCAAGGTGATCAAGCAGCCGCATTCGCATAGGACTTCCCCCAAGCGCCGCGGATGCGGTCTCTGCGGCCGTGCCGGTGCGGCGGCGGCCCCGCGCACCGGATTCCGCCGCCGGGGTGTCACTCCATGGCCGGCTCAACAGCCGTGCCGTGCTCCTCGCACCAGTGCACCGACTCCGCCATAGGCGTGCCGCTTGCACGCACAGGCCTCTCCCTGGCGCCCGTATAGGCCAGGGCAAGACCTTGGGGAAACGTCGCGTCCGCGGTGCGTCTGCGGTGCGTCGGCGGCCTCCGTCCCGCCAGGCGTTCTAGCGTGAGCGGATGGAACAGCGCATCACCCTGGTCACTCTGGGAGTTTCCGATCTCGCACGCGCCAAGGGTTTCTACGAGGCCCTGGGCTGGCGGGGACAGGAGGTCGAGGCGACGGTCTTCTTCCAGGCCGGCGGGCTCGCGCTGGTGCTGTGGGATCGGGACGAGCTGGCCCGCGACTGCGGTGTGGAGCCTGGACCGGTCGGCGGGTTCGGCGGGATCGCCCTGGCCCACAACGTCCGCTCCGAGGCCGAGGTGGACGAACTGCTCGCTGCCGTACGACGGGCAGGGGGCAGCGTCACCAAGCCCGCGGCCGTCAATGCGATCGGGTTCTATTCCAGTGCTTTCGCTGACCCGGACGGCCATTCCTGGGAGGTCGCGTACAACCCGGGGTTCCCCCTTGCTGCAGACGGTTCGGTCACCCTGCCTGATTTCGGCGGTGTGCAGAACTGATCGAGGCAAGGGCCTCACGCCGCACGTCGCACCACCTCCTTCAGGTCCTGCGCTAACCGCGAACCGCGAAACGCGAACCCGTCGCCGGGCGCCCACTGCCGCCGCCTACTGCCGCACCGCGCCTGCCGCTCAGTCCGCCTTCCGAGGCTGGGTGTGGCCTCGCCTTGCCCGGCAGTGTGAGCAGGGTCGGCTCCACGCCCGTGCAGGCACATGATCGGATTGGATCGCTGCGGTCGGGTACGGCCGGGTTCTGCCAGGCAGGGTTGACATCGAAAGGAGGCCTCGTGATCTCGGCACTCAACCAACTCGTCGATCTCGTCGAGGAGCACCTCACCGAGGAGCTCGACGTCCACGCATTGGCCAGTGAGCTCGGCACGACCGAATACCACCTGCGTCGCATGTTCTCGTCGTTGGCCGGCATGCCGCTGTCGGAATACATGCGCCGACGCCGCATGACCGTCGCCGCCGCCGACGTCGTCCGGCGTGAGGACGATCTGCTGAGCATCGCCGTCCGGCACGGGTACGGCTCGACCGAAGCGTTCGGACGTGCGTTCCGTGCGGTCCACGGCGCCGGCCTCAGTGACGTGCGCCGCGACGGAGGCCCCCTGCGCACACAACCGCAGCTCAGGTTCCACCTGACCGTCGAAGGGAGCATCCCCATGGACACCCACCTCGTCGACCGCCCCGCATTCCGGCTGGTCGGCCACGCAGCCCGGGTTCCGCTCATCCACCAGGGCATCAACACGCACATCCAGCAGCACATCGCCGCACTGCCGCAAGAGGAGCATCTCCGGCTCAGGGCCCTCGGCGACGTGGAGCCCGGGGGGCTGCTGCAAGTCTGCGACGACCTCCACCCCGACGGCACGGAGGGGAGCGAACTGACCTACCTGCACGGG
This sequence comes from Streptomyces sp. NPDC054849, assembly GCF_053610945.1. Lineage (NCBI taxonomy): Bacteria > Bacillati > Actinomycetota > Actinomycetes > Kitasatosporales > Streptomycetaceae > Streptomyces > Streptomyces sp. NPDC054849. The sequence goes on along the minus strand of NZ_JBSGZI010000164.1, from coordinate 3,984 downwards.
GTCGCCGTCTCCAGGGACACGCCCGCGCCCGACGACCTCGATGCCATCGAGGTACCGGCCGGCAAGTGGGCGGTCTTTCGCACCACCGGACCGCACCCGAAAGCCTTGCAGACGACCTGGGCCGCGACCGCGACCGAGTGGTTCCCCTCCAACCCGTGGCGCCTCCGGCCAGGTCCCTCGATCGTCGCAGTCCTTGAGCGCGCGGACGACTTCAGCACCGCGACCTGCGAGCTGTGGCTGCCCGTCGAGCCGGCGTGACCGACTGCGGTTGCGGAATCGATCCAGGCCGGCCGCCGAGTGACCCGTGCGGCTGATGCGCTTTGAACTCGGCGACGCAGTGGTCAGGCCCGCAACGCAGCATCCCCGGCGTTGTGGGCCTGCCTGCACCATGTGACGCTCGCCCCCGCCCAGTCGCCGTGCCAGCCGCGGCCGGTGGCGACCGGGGCGCCCCTCCACCTGACGACGAGTCCGGCGAGTCCGGCGAGCACAGCCTGCGATGACGGACATGGGCATGGGCCAGGGACATGGCCATGACGGCCAGCCCAGTGACGACCTACGCCCTACGCCCCGTACTTCTTGATCGTCTCCGTGGACACCACCGGTGCGCCCCGGCCGGATGCGCCCTCAGGGCTGCCCCGGCCCAGACCGGCACGGTCTCCCGGGGCGCCCGGCTCACCGCCCCGGCTGTACCGGTCGCAGGCGGGAGACGGTGTGCTCCCGGCCGGCCGTGCCCTCGCGAATGGCCTGCGCCCGGTCCATCGCCCCCCACCCCGCGTCGCTCTCGGCGTTGACTTCGTCGCGAGCATCCCGCAGGCCGTAGTGCCCGTACAGCTGCTCCTCCTCCGACACCGAGAGCACGCTCCCGCAGTCGAGCGCCGCGCAGGGAGCCTGCTCGATCAGCGTCACCGGATACGGGACGACCAGGCGCCCGTCTTTCAGCTCCGCCTGGCGCAAGGGGACGAACACCCCGCCCAGCCCCGAGGCCCGGTCGGTGACCCGTACCCATTCGGGCCTGCCGGTCGTATCGTCCACCAGGACGTACTCCACCTGGCCCAGGCGCTGCCCCTGATCCGTGTGCGCCGCGCATCCGGCCATGGCCGCGAGTTGGTCTTGAGTGATCACTGATGCTCCTTTCCTCACTGCCGCGCTCGCTTTGTCGTCCGTCGGCTACCCGCGTAGGCCGATGGGAAGCGTCGTGCCGCCGGCGTGCATGTACTGGCGAGTAGGGAAACCCGGCGGCCCACGGGGTGACCGGTTCGGTGTGGTGACCGAGGCCGGCCGATCCCGGATACCCGGGACCGGCCTGCGGTTCGCCTCGGCATGTGACAGCAGAGACGGTCGACCCAGAGGTGCCATCCTGCTGAGGTCGCAGGATGGTGCTGCGTTCGGGCATGGGGTCGCTCCTGAGGGCGCGGGACCGCCCGGCGGCAGGCGCGTCGACGACTGGGTGACCGGTGAGCGGGAAGTCGTGCACCGCTGTTCGGCGAGGCCGCACCCTGTAGGACCCGGCCTCCTCAAGGGTGGGACTGCATCCGGCGCCGCAATCTGTCGTAGATGGGTTCGCTCCCCAGCCAGTCCGCGGTCATGGCTGCGCCGCAGCATGCGATCAGCAGCGGCGCCAGCAATGCGGTGGCGCCCGTCATCTCCACGACGAGGACGATGCCCGTGAGGGGCGCCCGTACGACTCCCGTGAACAGGGCGGCCATCCCCACGACCGCGAAGGAGGCCGGACCCGCCGCGTCAGCCGGCAGCAACGGGGACGCGAATGCGTGGACGAGGGCCCCCCAGAGGGCTCCCAAGGCCAGCAGTGGGGCGAACAGTCCGCCGGGGGTCGCGGCCGCGTAGCTGAGCGGGCCCGCCACGAACCGGACGGCGAGGCAGGTCATGAGCGCCGCCACCGTGATGCCGCCGCCCGCCAGCAGTCGTTCGCTCAGCGGGTCGCCACCTCCCGTCAGGAGGGGATCGACGGCCATCAGGGCCCCGATGGCGGCCCCGATCACAGCCGCTCGGACGGGCAGTGGTACCCGGGTCAGCCGGTCGCAGGCCTCCAGTGTCCGTACGATCAGAGCGCTGTAGGCAGCGCCCAGCGCGCCGGCCGCCATGCCGAACAGCAGGAAGGCCGGCAGCATCCACAGCGGTGGGGCGGGCAGGCCCGGCATCGGGAACTCGGGCCCCGCGCCCACGATGAGCTGGGAGCAGGCCACCGCGGTGACGGTGCCGACGAGCGTCAGCAGCACCAGGCGGGGCCTGATCGTACGGGTCACCTCCTCGCAGACGAACAGCACTCCGCCCAGCGGAGCGGTGAACGCGGCGGCCAGCCCCGCCCCGCCGAGCGCAGTGTGCAGCAGGCGGGCGTCTTCGGCGTCCAGCCGGGTGCGCTGACCGGCCACCGCCCCGATCGCGGCGCCCATGTGGACGATCGGGCCCTCCCGCCCCAGGACCAGGCCCGAGCCGATCGCGATGAGGCCGCCGATGAACTTCGCCGGCAGCAGTCGCAGCGGGCGTCCCTCGGATTCCCCGCGCCAGACCGCCTCCACGTGCTGGATCCCACTGCCCGCCGCGTGCGGGACCCGCTGGGCGATCGCGCACGCCACCGCCGCGCCCACCGCGGTGAGGGCCATCGGGACCAGCCAGCCCACCACACCGAGACCGGCCGCAGCCTCGACGACCGAACCGCGCAGCATGTCGGCGTGCTCCAGGCACCACCGGAAGCCACCGCCGACCAGCCCGACCAGGCCGCCGCCCATCCCCGCGACCACGAAGACGCGGGCGGCCTTCCGGCAGTCTGGCCGAGCACCCGGCATGAACTTCCTCCAGCGAGCCGCATGAGGACGTCCGCCGAGCCTGCACCCATCGCCCGGCCGTCATGACGAACCTCGCCGTAGCCGTGCCCCGACCCACCCCGACCGGGCGAACCCGTCTGCAGGGCCGTCTCGGGCCGGCCGGCCGGTTCTTGACTCGGCACAGCTCCCCACCAGAGGGCCGGCCCGGCCGCCCGGGCTCGGCCGGCCGGGCGTCGGTGGTGGGGACGCTCCTGAATGGCGCGGGCTTTAGCCGCCTGGCGTCCGGGGCGCCGCGACGATCCCGGACTGCTCTACTGCCGGGACTGGAAGGGCCCGGCGCCCTGAGTGGATGGCCGGACATCCTGAGTAGCGCTCCGGCCGGGTGGTGGGTGGTCGGCATGGAGTGGTGGGGCGGGATGGTGGGGGGTAGGGGTTGTGGGTGGGCTATGTGTGGCGGGTCGGGCGGGTGGGCTGGGTGTGCAGACGGCCCCCGGGATGTTTGTCTCCGGGGGCCGTTTGTGTCCTTCGCTTGACCGTGTGGTTCAACGACGGGCTGGCGGGAGTGTCACGCCCGTAGGGTGCAGGTTTTGTGTGAACGGTGAGAGCGGCCCGCTGCGGACGAGCGGTCACCGCCATGCGGTCCGGTGTCTGGGGTGCCTGTCCGGCCGGGCCGGGCGGTAGTTGCGGCCGGCTTCCATGGGGTGTGGTGAGCGTGTTGCCCGTCGCGGGTTGGTGGCGTCCTTGTTCTGGTGGCCGGCGGTGGGTGGGCCACCGGCCATGTGCTGATGGGGGACCGGGGGTGGTGCCGGGCTGTGCTTCGGGGGCCGTGGTGATCTCGGCGCCGGTGTGCAAGCGGGTGGTTTCGGGCGCGGTGGCCTGGCGGGTGCGGTTCCCGGCGCGGAACCCCCGGCAGGCGCAGGCTGGTTCGCACCGGGTGTTTGTGGCGCGGTTGCCGGTGCCGGCTGGTCATGGCGTGCGCCGTTCCCGCCGGGGCTCTGCGCGACACGGCGGGTGCTCCTTGCGGTGGTGCGCGGCAGGCTCGGCGGCAGGTGCACCGCCGGGTGTGTGGGGGAGTGCGGGAATCCCGCCCGGGCATGCGAATACTCGTGCAACGGGGCGGCTTGCCGGCTGCGCCCGGCCCGGTCCCGGCGCGCCGCCGGGGACCTGCGCGGTGCGCAGTTCCGGCGGCGCAGCCCTGCCC
>NZ_JBSGZI010000163.1:0-10831 GCF_053610945.1 Streptomyces sp. NPDC054849 | reverse complement strand
GGGTTTCCGGTTTAACGCTATACCCGCCGCCGACTTCCGCCTTGGTGCCCGCTTCGCCGTGTCGACGAGCAGGGCATCCCCGGCGGTGACGCCGACGTCGCGAGTGTCATGTCCGTCATCGCGTACCTGAACGGGGCGGCCTGGAAGGGTGGGCGGCTGCGGAGGGTCGCGTCCACCACGGCGCCCAGCGGCCGCCTCCGTCGCCAGGGCTCGCTGTTCGGGGTCTGCGCACAGTGCCCGGATGGCCTGTCCGAGCAGGTGGACGGTGGTTTCGTGCCCGGCCTTGAGTATCAGCCGGAGATCGCCGACCAGTTCGATGTCGGACAGGCCGCCGGCTTCGTCGGAGACGCTGACCAGCCCGCTGGGAGGTCCCCGCCGGGCTCGCGGGGCTTGCGTACGACGAGTTCGCCCCGTAGGCGTGCATGGCGTGGTGGGCGGCCGCGGATGCCTCGCTGGTGCTGTGAGCGGGAGGGTGCGCGGTTTCGGTTCGTCCGGCTGCTGCGTGGTCGAGTTCGGATCCGGCCGGACATCCCGGGCAGCCGGGAACCGTAGCGTGCGAGGCGGCGGTGTCGAGCGGGCGCAAGAATCGTTTGAGGAGTGTGACCGCTGATCAGCGAAAGTTCTTGCCTCATGTCCCGGGGCAGGGGCGGCCCATGCCCGGTTCCCTCATTCCTCCGCAGATCCAGCCGCACGCTGCCGGATCCGGTCGCCATGCCCGCCGGGTCGGCACCCAAGACGTCGCTGACCAATCCGCGCCCCTGTATGCGCGGCTGGCAGCGGAATGGACTGCCCGCGGCGCCATGGTGCCCGGTCTGCCCGATCCCCTCTGGGAGCGCCTGATCTCACCGGAGCACTTCGCGAGGGAAACCGAATCCATCCTGCGCCGGCTCCACTTCGCTGCGGACCCGACCCCGCCCTTGTGCCTGCCGGACCCGGAGGCCGACGAAGCACCTGAACCACCCACCCGGCTCCGGTGAGCCTGCAACCCACCCGCTGGCGTTCCAGCGTCACCCACAGACTGGCCTGCGAGTCCGTTGAGCTGAATGAGCGGCGCCTCGGCGGGGGCGAGCTGCAACGTCCGCGAGCGATCCTGGCCGCGCTCAACTGGTCGCGGAGAGCAACGTGGACGATTTCGGTGAGGCGCCGGGGAGCTCCGCAGGGAGTTGGACGGCCGCGGGTCCCGGATCACCGACAGGTGCGCGTCGTCCGCGACCGGTCCGGACAGGTCCACGTCCGCCTCGTATTGCCGCTTGTCCTCCGCCGGTGTGGTGCCAGTCGAGCGAGTACTCGGCTGCCGTGTCCGCCAGGCGCACGGGCAGCTGCCCCGCAGGACTCTGCGGCTCGTGGCTCGCCGAACCATCCATCACAGCCTGCCACTCGGTCGACGACGGCACGCTGCCGAGGTCGAAGCAGACCGATCCCGGCTCGCTGCCGTCAGCCGGCCACACCCTCACCGACCCCTCGTGCGCGCCTCCCAACGCCTCAAGCGGCCTGTCCATGACGGTCACCTCCAGCGGCGCGGGATCGGGCCGGCCCAGATACCGGTCCACGACGCCCAGACTGACTGGCCCCTGCCCAAGCCGACACGGCGCTTCCCTGCCCCCTTCCCAGGACGATCGACGGGTTGCTGACTCCGACCGGGGTGGTGCCGTCTGATCGCGGTCACGAGCAGGCCGCCCCGCACGAAGGCCGGCCAGGCGGACCAGGACGAGGCTGCTTTGAAGGTAGAGCGGCCGCGACGGGAACAGCCGGGCCGGTCGGCGCGGTTGCATCGACCGAGGGACCGGAGCCACGGGCGGGGAGCACGGAGACCACAAGGTCGTCCCGCCCCCACCAGGATCCGGGCCTCCAGGATCGCGGTACGCCCGCCGCGCACTCGGACCAAGAAGTATTTCTGCAGGAGGACTGTTTCATGACCGACCGGCCCTTGACGCTCATGGCAGTACACGCGCACCCCGACGACGAGGCCACCGGAACCGGAGGGGTCCTCGCGCGGTACGCGGCGGAAGGCATCCGCACGGTTCTGGTGACGTGTACCGACGGCGGTTGCGGTGACGGACCCGGGGGTGTCAAGCCCGGCGATCCCGGGCACGATCCGGCGGCCGTCGCCTTGATGCGCCGTCAAGAACTCGAGGCGAGCTGTGACGTCCTGAAGGTCAGCGATCTGGAGATGCTGGACTATGCCGACTCGGGGATGATGGGCTGGCCGAGCAACGTCGCCCCCGGATCCTTCTGGCAGACCCCCGTGGAGGAAGGCGCCGCCCGACTTGCGGACCTCATGCGGCGCTACCGACCCGATGTGGTCGTCACCTACGACGAGAACGGCTTCTACGGTCACCCCGACCACATCCAGGCCCACCGCATCACGATGGCGGCGCTGGAGATGACCACGCTGTCACCGAAGGTGTACTGGACGACGATGCCCCGCTCGGGGATGCAGCGGTTCGGGGAGATCATGCGCGAGTTCCATGAGGACATGCCGGAGCCGGATCCCGCCGAGGCCGCCGCGATGGCCGAGATCGGCCTCCCCGACGATGAGATCACGACGTGGGTGGACACCACCGCGTTCAGCGGTCAGAAGTTCGATGCGCTGGCCGCGCACGCCAGTCAGGGCGAGAACATCTTCTTCCTGAAGATGGGCAAGGAGCGGTTCGGCGAGTTGATGGGCATGGAGACCTTCGTACGTGTCAAGGACGCCACGGGCGCGGCCGTGCCCGAGAACGATCTCTTCGCCGGACTGCGCTGATCCGCCCGTCCGACCGCCGTCCGGGACGGCTCATCGGTCGCCCGTCAGTGCCGGCGCGGGCAGCCCGCACCCCCGGCCCTGGCCTCGCTCAACGCATCAGGGACGACCGCATCCGTCTTCGGCGGGGCGGGCCGCACCGTTTGACGGGTCGCCCCGCTTTCTGGGGGAAGGTCAGTGGCGGGTGTGCAGCTGCCTTAGACGTCGTTCTTATGGCGTGATCGTGCGTTGAACCGTGCATGGCGAAGCTGGTGGAGCGGTTGGTTCCGGAGGTGGTGCCACCGACCGAGGTGATACGTCCGCGGGGCGGGGGCCGACGGCGGGCCGGTGACCGCGAGGCCTTGACCGTGATCATCTTTGTGGCGACCTCGGGCTGCACTTGGCGGCAGCTCCCGCCGGTGTTCGGCCCGAGCTGGCAGACGGTATACCGACGATTCGCCCAGTGGAGCCGGGCCCGTGTCTGGGCGAGGCTCCACCGCGTGATTCTCGACGAACTCGGCGCCCGCGGAGAGCTGGACTGGTCGCGCTGCGCGATCGACTCGGTGAGCCTGCGGGCCGCGAAAGGGGGTCTTTGACGGGACCGAATCCGACCGACCGTGGCAAGTTGGGATCGAAGATCCCCCTGATCACCGACAGAAACGGGCTGCCTCTGCCCCTGGGTATCTCCGGCGCGAACCTGCACGACAGCCGGGGGGTGGAGCCGCTCGTGCGCGGCATCCCGCCCATCCGATCACGCCGCGGGCCTCGACGCCGACGGCCGACGAAACTGCACGCAGACAAGGGATACGACTCCAACCACCTGCGTCGATGGCTCCGTGCGTGGAATCCGCCATCGCATCGCCCGCAAGGGCATCGAGTCCTCACAACGACTCGGCCGCCACCGATGGGTCGTCGAAAGGACGGTGTCCTGGATCGCCGGCTGCCGCCGACTCCACCGCCGCTACGAACGCAAGGCCGAACACTTGCTCGCCTTCGTCGGTATAGCCGCAGCCCTCATCTGTCACCGACGTTCAACCCGCTGATGACGTTCCAGCCGCAGCTCAGCAGGACGTTACCTCGGGGTCGAAAGTGCGCAGGCCCCAGGGTTCCAGTGTGCTGTCGCAGAGTTCGGCCAGGAACTGCACTGCCCCGCCCTCGTAATGCCACCAAGCTCCGCCGCGACCGGCCACGGTAACGAACCACTCCTGCGGGGTCTCGCCAGCCGTGCTCCACATGAACTTGTCGCTCTCGTCCGACTCCGACCACGGCAGAAGGCCGCCCGGTGCGGGATAGGCCTGCAGGCCGAGATCGGGTTCCAGCCAGGCATCGACAAGTACATCCAGCGTGCTCTGAAAGTCGCAGTGCACGAGGTGTTCTTCGCCCGGGTCGGGCAGGCTGACGAGAATGTAGTCGCCGATGGCGAACGTCGGGTACCACTCCGCGAGGTACTCTTGTAGTCGGATGGCAGGGCGGTGCCCAAGCTCTCCTCGACCAGAGTCCAGTCGAGCACAGCCGGCACTGATCGGCGATGGTCGACCAGGCCTGGGATAGCACGCTCAAGCGCTGCAAGAGCCTCTGCCGTATCGGTGATACGGCACTTCGGCCTCTGAGTAGACGCCCACCATCGTGCGCATCGGGTGCGCAGGGGGGTCCACTTGGTACGCAGCATCCGGTTGGGGAGTGCGATGCAGCGTGCGCGACCACATTCCACCGGTGCGTGCGGGGTGCCCACTGGGGCGCCGTCGGCATTGCGTGTCCGGGTGGTACGGACCCGGCGGCAGCGGCCGTGCGGGCGGGCCCTGGCGCATGACGCGGAGGCGCAGTATCCGCGACGTGAGCAGCTCACCCCAGGTCGACCGACCGGCAGCTCTCCGATCGGCGGCTCATGCGTGATCACGGCAGTCGACGAGGCGGAGCAGGACCGGCTGCTGGACATGGGGGCCGGCGCGGGGGGACCGACGCGGAGTTCACGCCCGCACCGTAGACGGGCGGAGCCGACCAGCTGAAGGGCCGCCACCTGCAGGGGCGGCGGCCTTCAGCGCGTCCTCGTGCCCGCGCCCCGACTGGTTACCGGTCGTCGTTCTCGTCGCGCAGGTCATCGAAAGACGACTGGCGGCTTTCCTGCTCGCGGTCCTTCAGTCTGTCCTGGGCCTCCCCGCCGTGCTTTCGCACGTCGCCCTTGCCGGCTCCCCTTGCATCCTCGTCCTTCTTGCCGGTCCCCATGACCTCCTCGGCCGCCTCCTTGAGCTTCTTGCCTTTGTCCTTCATGCCCATGGCTCTCTCCTCGTGCTCGGGATGGTGGGTCCTCCCCAGGAACGCACGGGACGGCAGGTCGGCCCTACTGGTCCAGGCCGTTCGGGTGACTCCGCCGGGCTGGAGGTCGGCCGGCCGGGCGGGGCTGGCTCGGGGCGGGGCGGGGCGGGGCGGGGTGAGTCCGGGAGGGGCGGACGGTGACACGTCGGGAGGCCGAGACCAGGGCAGCGGGGTACAGAGACAGAGACCAGCGGCGCATGCGATCACCGTGCCCATGCGGCCGGCCTGATCCTGCAAGAAGAGGGCGACGGTGAGGAGCCCCGCGGTGACGCTCAGACCGCCGGTGCGATGCCGAAGCAAGCCGCGGAGTCGATGCCGGGACCCGGAACCAGATCCGCGAGGGGTTTGGCGCAGGGCGTCACGCCGCGCGCCGCGGTTGTTCAGTGAGGAGCGTGCGGCCGTAGTACCGGGAGAGGTCCCGCATGCACCCCGGGTGGCGAGGCACCGGCACGGAGTCGGGTACGTACGCCGCATCACCCGAAGCCGCCCCCCCCGCACGCGAACACCGCCCGGCCCGCCCCTGTACACACAGGACTACGACGTACTGGCCCCCTTACGCCCGGTCGATGCCGAGGTCGGCGAGCGTGGGCGGCGGAGGCGGAGCGTGCGTCATAGTGTGGCCGCTGACCGGTCACGGTCGTGCGGGAGCCGTCCAAGCGTGACCGCACGGAGCAGCCATTCCACTGGGCCGTACCGGTGTCGGGCCATCAGCCGAGTACTGAGGGCGAGCTGACCGGCGTAGAGCACGAGTGCGCCGAGTGTGACGGCGGCTGGGCTGAGGCGGTCGTACAGGGCCAGTCCGTAGCCGGTGAAGACGAGGGCCATGACCACGGACTGGCTCAGGTAATTCGTGAGGGCCATCCGGCCGGCGGGAGCGAAGATCGCAGCGATCCTGGCGCCACAGGCGGTCTTCACGAGCAGGAGCATGCCGCAGATGTACGCGGCGGTGAGTGCGGGGGCCGTGACGAGTCCCACCATCTCGCCGAGGAGCGACCACCGGGGACCGAGCGGGCCGCTGACGGCCAGGGCCATGAAGACGCTGCCGGGCAGCCCCACGGCGGCACCGAGTACCAAGACGCGGCGCAACCGTGCACGGTGGTTCCCCGTGTCGGCGAGCAGACGCCGCTTGCCGCAGTGCAGCCCGATCAGGAAGGCCGCCATGACGAAGCCGCTCATCAGCAGCGCGGCGAGGAGTTGGTCGGGCAGCTGGCCGATGTTGGCCTGCACCACGGACGATGCGTCGCCGCGGTATCCGGCGATCAGTTCGGGCAGGCCTTCTGCGAGTGCGGCGTCCGGTTCGGCTGTTTCGGCATCCGACATCAGCAGGGTCCCCAAGCCGAGAAGGAGCAGGCAGACGCTGAGGCATCCGTACAGGATCCGGGCGGCGCGCAATGCCACACCGGGTGCGCAGTCGCGTGCGGCGATGAGGATCAGGCCGAGCACCGCGTACGTCATGAGGATGTCGCCGGTGTACAGGAGTACGGCGTGCAGGGCTCCCAGGACGAGCAGGCAGAGCGAGCGGCGCAGCAGCCGGGGAACAGCGCTCGCGCCGTCGCGTTCGGCGGAGGTCAGCTGCAGGGTGAAGCTGTAGCCGAAGAGGAACGAGAACATCAGGTAGAACTTGCCGACCGCGAAGGTCTGGACGAGACCCTCGACGGTCCGGTCGAGTGACGAGGCACCCGGATCGGTGATGGCTCCGAGACCGTACGGACCGGCCATCATCGACGCGTTGACCAGCAGGATGCCCATGAGAGCGAACCCGCGCAGGGCGTCGACCTCCGGTATGCGTGCCGACCGGTCTCCTCGTGCGTGCGCAGCCGTCAAAGGCACTGCTTCCCCCAAGTAGTCGTGGGTGTGCGGGCTCCCCCCCGTGTCCAAGAGGCGGCCGGCGTGGTCGAACGGTCCCGGGCAGACCTTGGCAGACCTTGGCAGAGCCGGCAGGAGGAACACCGACCTCGGTGGGGTGACGGTAGCCCAGTTCCAACGCGAGATGCCGAAGGTCACGCGCGTCCGGCACGGGAACGAAGCCGTCGCCGAAGAGACGTCAAGGTTCCCCGGACCGCGCGACCTTGACCGATCCGGTTACCGGCCAGCTGGTCGCAACGCGCCTTGGCGGCCGCGAGGTTCTCCTGGAAGCGTTCGCCCGCGAGGTTCCAGAGGCTGGGCCGGGGTTGTGGTCGTAGGCGGTGGTGGAGGCCGCCGATCCGGAGGCGGTCCGGGCGGCGCTGCGGGCCGATCGGTGCCGGGGTGGCGGCGGAGAAGCCGACGGAGGCCCTGGGCGTGCCGTCACCGCGGTGGCGGCCGCGGGGGACCGCGGCGGCCGTCGGCCACCTCGCCCGCGCCGGCCCCCTCGTCTGCTCGGCCCGGACACGGAGTTTCCCCGACGTCCACTCGGACCAGCTGCCCGCCCTCGCGCGCGGCCGGGGCCTGCCGGCCCTGCTCGACCGGCATGGCCCCCTCGGCCCGGACGAGTCCGCCCGCCGGTTCGGCGTCCGCCGACCGCCGACTTCGACCAGGTCGTCCCGCGAGGGTTCCTCTCCCCGGTCGGCTTGATGGAGGCTGACCCCGGACGAACCGGCACGACCGGCGACGGGTGCCCTGCCCGAGGGGCCGTCCGCGTGTAACGCAGGCGTGGCGGCTTCGCTTCTCTACGGTGGACTGGTGAACCGCCTCCTGCCGTGGCCTCGAAGAGACCCGACCGGTCGACCGCCCTTGCGAACGGACTACGCAGGTGCTCTCTACGGGTCCCTGCTCGCCGCTTCCGTCATCGCTGCCTTCAGCGTGGGGGGTGACTTCCCCCGACTCACTCTTGTGGTGCTGCTCCTCGTCACTGGCCTGGTCTTCTGGGCCGCGCACGTGTATGCCCAACTCGCCGGCGAACGGATCTTCGGCCAAAGCCTCGGCTGGGCCGAGGTACGGCGGGTGGGGCGGCGCGAGTGGCCGATCGTGGAAGCCGCGATATTGCCCGCCGCGGTGGTGGCGCTGGGCCCCGTTCTGGGGTTCGGGCTGAGCGGTACGGCGTGGTTCGCTCTGGCAGTCGCTGTGGCGCAGCAGGTCGCCTGGGCCTGCATCGGTGCTCTCCATGCCGGCGCGTCACGTGCGCGGGCGGCAGTCGAGGGGATCGTCAACCTCGGCTTCGGGCTGATTATCGTGGCGGCGAAGTCTGCCCTCGGACACTGAGGCGGCTGTGGTCGGGGCGGTCCCGCCGGTGGGAACCACAGGTACGCAACTCGTCCGCCCCTCGAGCCGAAGAGCGTCACCACCATGTGGAAGGCCGAACGTCATCGCCCTGTGCATCAGATGCGGTGGCCCGGAACTCGACCCGTCAGAGGGACTCGAGCAGCCCGACCAGGGTGAAGACGGTCCCGCACAGAGCGATCACCGTGCCCACGAACCGGTAGAACCCGGCGGACGCCACCCGCCTGGCCGGACCCAGGTCCCCCCGGGCGTGCATCGAGAGCTCGGCATTGGCCGCCGCCCGGCGTTCCAGTGAGGCGGCGGCGCCGCGGATGTTCAGCGCGACCCAGGTGCCCGCGGCATAGAGAGGGAGTCCGACGGTCAGCAGGACGAGGGCCGTGCTCAAGGTGCCTCCGCGTGTTGTGGGGATCGCCCGGAGGCTAGCAGGGGCGGTCGGGCGGCGGGCGTGCGGGCGTGCGGGGGCGGGGCGGGGCGGTCTGGGTGAGGGCGGCGCCCGCCAACGCCGCAGGTGGGTGCCTCGCCCGCATCCCGGCGGGAGCGCGGTCCCGGATCGCGGCCGGTGTTCGTCACCACCGCCGTCCTGCAGGTGCGCGGCGCACGCAAAGCGCGTACTGAGCAGCAGCTCGGGGTGACGGTTGCCCGTCTGTGCGGCCTCCCGTACCGTACTGCCCGCTACGCAGTATTGGTCTAGACAAGAGGTGATCCGTGGACTCGGTTCCTGAACGTCCCATCCGCTGGGGCATCCTGGCCACCGGGGGTATCGCCGCGGCGTTCACCGAGGACCTTCACCGAACCCCGGGCGCGGTGGTCGCGGCCGTCGCCTCCCGCGACGCAGGGACGGCACGCGCGTTCGCAGCCCGGCACGCGATCCCGCGAGCTCACGGATCATGGCAGGGCCTGGCCGACGATCCGGACGTGGACGTGGTGTACGTTGCCACGCCGCACGGCCATCACCATCCGGCCGTCGAGATGCTGCTGGACGCCAGGCGGCCCGTGCTCTGCGAGAAGCCCCTCACCGTGAACAGCGTGCTGGCGCGGGAACTGATCACCCTCGCCCGCGAGCGCGGCACGTTCCTGATGGAGGCCATGTGGATGCTCCTGAACCCAGCCCTGCGCAAGGCAGCCGACCTCCTCGCCGACGGTGCGATCGGCGAGATCCGCTCCCTCCATGCCGAACTCGGCTGGCGTGCCGAGGTCGACCCACGCCACCGGCTCCGCGACGTCACCGCGGGCGGGGGCGCCCTGCTCGACGCAGGCGCCTACCCTGTCGCGCTGGCGCACTTCCTGCTCGGCAGCCCGGACCGCATCCAGGCGCATGCCAAGCTGACGCCGGAAGGCGTGGACGAGCACACGAGCATTCTGCTCGGCCACCCCGGCGGGGCCACCGCATCGCTGACCTGTTCCTTCGCCGCCACCTTGAGCCAGGCCGCCGTCGTCTACGGCACACGTGGACGCATCGACATCCCGGCGAACCTGTTCAACCCGCACGGGATCGTCCTCCATCGCGAGGGACTCGAACCGATGCACTTTCCCTCCCCGGCCGTCATCGGCCACGGCTACGGACCGGAGGCCGCCGAGGTGATGCGCTGCCTGCGAGCCGGGCAGACCGAGTCGTCCCTGGTGCCCCTGGACAGCACCCTCGCGGTTCTCCATACGCTGGACGCCGTCAGGCAACAGATCGGCGTGCGATACCCGCACGACGATCACGACTGATCTCCGCGACTCCCTCCCGGGCTGTCGAGGGAAGGGCGGAAGCGCCCCGCCGGCCCAGTGCTCATGCGGTCAACTCCGGCCACACCAGATTGCTTTCGGCCAAGCAACCCGATGGTAAAGCAGGCCTCAAGTGAAAATATGCAGGTCGCGAGGTCGACACCGCAGGACGCCATCGCTCGTTGGCCAATTCGAAGAGTCCGACAGTGGTCAAGTGATCGTCTTGTAGGTAACGTTCACGTGTGCCCGGCGTCCCGCAAGTCGAGACGGCGAGCGCACCGTCGGACTTCTCTCTGACCAAGAGCGGTTCGGCAACGACCAAATAATCGGGGGAAAGAAGTCCGGGGGGACCTTTCGGTTTCCACGCCTGTTCAGGTTGCCCGCCAGGGCTTCCTCCCCCTTGCGACAACGCAAGGGAACTAAGAAATGAATCGCAACACTCTCAGGATGGCAGCCGTCTCGGCCGTCGCCGCCCTCGCAATCGGCGGGGGCGCCGGGCTGGCCCAGGCCTCGACGGCCTCCGTCGCCGCGCCGCAGTCCGTCTCCGTCTCCGTCTCCGAGCAGGCGGCGGCGCAGCAGTCCGCGCGTGCCCTCCTGTCGGGCTCGCTCGCCTCGCAGCTGACTGCGACCGAGCGCGCTGAGATCACCCAGATCGCCAACGGCGAGGCCTCGGCCGCCAGCAGGTGGTCGGCGATCCGGGCGGCCTTCAGCAAGGTCGGCGGCTTCGCCAAGGCCATCGCCGGCAAGTACAGCGACTTCAAGAAGTGGTACGACGGCCTGTCCTGGTGGGCCAAGGTGCCGCTCAGGGCCGTCATGCCCGGCCTGACGCTGCTCGACGTCTACAACGCCCTGCACTGATCGAGCGGGAGGGCCGGGTCCACCCGGGAT
>NZ_JBSGZI010000162.1:0-10865 GCF_053610945.1 Streptomyces sp. NPDC054849 | reverse complement strand
GTGTGATCCGACGGAGGGCGGCGGGGACCTCGCGACCGCGGGGGTCCCCGCCGTCCCCACCCGACAGCAGGGGGGCGCTGTGACCGACAGCATGACCTTTCGAAACGAGGACCTGCCGGCCCTCTTCCACCACACCGACCAGGCGGCGATCTCCCGGCAGCGGGAGTCCACCCAGGCCACCCGCGCCCAGCTGGTGCTGCTCGTCGCGGCCGCGGGGGCCGCCGCGCTGCCCGCGGGGCCGAAGCTGGGCTCGCTGCACCTGTTCGGGCTGCTGAGCGTGCTCGCGTACGCGGGGGTGCTGGGCGTGGGTCTACGGGCGACCCGGCGCCGGGCCCGCCCGCAGTGGCAGCTCAACCGCAGTGCGGCGGAGTTCATCAAGTCCCTGGCCTGGCGGTACGCGGTGCACGGCGCGCCGTTCGGCAGTGAGGTCGCCACACCCGAGGCGACGTACCGGACGCGGCTGGAGGCGGGCCTGGACGAGCTGCGGAAGATGGGCTGGGACGATCCGCGGGCCGCCGGCACGGTGCCGGAGGGCGGGGAGATCACCGGCGCGATGCAGAGGCTGCGCGGGATGGACTACCAGGCGCGGCGCGAGACGTACGTCCGGGACCGGCTGATCGAGCAGCGCAACTGGTACCGGCGGCGCACGGAGGTGTCCCGGCGGGCGACGAACCTGTGGTCGTGGACGATCGTGCTGCTGACCTGCCTGGCCCTGCTGTTCGCGCTGCTGGGTTCCTTCGGGTCGGGTCCGGGGCCGAAGCTGACCGCGCTGCTGAGTGCGGCGGCGACGGCCGGCATCGCCTGGAACGAGGTGCGCCGTCACCATCCGCTGATCGAGGCGCACACCCTGATCGAGCAGGATCTGGCGGCGATGATGGTCGTGATGCAGACGACCATCACCGAGTCCCAGTGGCCTTCGTCGGTGTACGAGACAGAGCGGTACGTCTCCCCGCAGCACACGGACTGGCTGGCCCGGCACAGCAGTTGAGCAGAGCATGGTGGGGGGCGTGGCTCAGTCCCGGGACACGCCCTCGCACCAGATGACGGTGACCGGCTTTCCGAGGGCCCGCGCATAGGCGACGATCTCGCCGGTGCCGCCGTGCCCGCGGGCGGGCTGCCCGTCCCAGACTGCGACCAGCCGGTCGCAGGAGTCGGCGATGTAGGTGCCGGCGGCGTAGTAGGCCTCGTCCGTGGAGCGGGTGAAGTCCATCCGGACCTCCTGGGTGGCCCGGAGCTTGAGCCGCCGGTAGCGGTCGAGGGCCTCGGCGTCCTCGAAGGCGTCCTCGTAGTCCCCGCTGGGGATCACCACGGTGAGGTCGGCGCCGTATTCGAGCGCGATGACGGCGAACAGCTGGTCCGCTCCCTCGGCGAGGCTGGAAAAGGCCTCCATCGGCCCTTCGTGGCCGCCCAGTACGGCCCGCAGGCCTCTCTCCACATGGCCGAGCACCGACTCCGGAAGGGACCGGTGCCCGGTCACGCCGATACGTTTCATGCAGAAACCTGCCTCCCCCGCGGACACGGTCACCCTGGACATCCTCCCAGAAGGCGGGAGGACGTCCAGGGGTGCGGCGGGGGCGCGTGGGTCACGTCAGTAGACGCTGACCCCGTAGGCGTTGAGGGCCTCGACCACGGGCTGGAAGAAGGTCGTCCCGCCCGAGGAGCAGTTGCCGCTGCCGCCGGAGGTGAGGCCCACGGCGCGGGTGCCCGAGTAGAGCGGGCCGCCGCTGTCGCCGGGCTCGGCGCACACGTTGGTGCGGATCATGCCGTAGACGACGTCGCCGCCGCCGTAGTTGACCGTGGCGTTGAGGCCGGTGACCCGGCCGCTGTGGGTGCCGGTGGTGGAGCCGCGACGGGTCACGGACATGTTGACCGTGGCGTTCACGGCGCTGGTGATGTCCTGGCCGCCGACCGTCCCCGGGGGCACGGGGCTGTTGCTGGCGTACTTGACCAGGCCGTAGTCGTTGTTCGGGAAGCTGGAGCCGACGGTCGAGCCGAGCACGTTGGTGCGGGCGGAGTTGGTCCACCAGGTGCCGGCGCCGTCCGTGCAGTGCCCGGCGGTGAGTGCGTAGTAGTTGCTGCCGCTGCGCACGTTGAAGCCGAGCGAACAGCGCCAGCTGGACGCGTAGATGGCGTCTCCTCCGGAGGCCAGCTTGGTCAGTTTGCCCTGGATGCGCTCGATGCGCAGTGCCGCAGCGTCGGCCCCGGCCTCGCGCTTGATTCTCGCGATGCCGGCGGCGGAGACCGTGGAGTCGGCGGAGACGACGAGGGTCCCGGTGGCGGGGTCGGTGTGCCAGGCGGTGCCCGCGACGTCGGCGCGCAGGACGGATGCGCCGGCCGAGGCGAGCCGGTCGGCGCTGAAACCGGCGTCCTGGGAGTCCGCGCTCGCCGCCGTGGGGACTGCGACGAGCGCTGCGGCGGCGGCCAGGCCGGTGGCCATCGCGAGCAGCCTGGTACGGGTCATGCGCTTGATCCTCACTTTTCGTCCTCCTGGAGAGGGTCTGGGGCCCGGCGGATGTGGGGGTGCGGGAGCCCGTGAGGCGCAGCCGGGGGCACGGCCGGCGCATGAACTTTGGTCGTGCCCCTGACAAGCGCTGTCGGGAGTGTCCTGTCGTCGGTTACCGGTCGCAAGAGCGGCTTTCAGCCTCTGCTCGTGCATCGGCTATGCCGGGGTTCAGGGAATGGAAGCGGTGGCCGGAGCGCCCGTCGGCGGCATCTTCGAAGACGGCCCGGAGGCTTCCGTCGTCCTCGGGGGCGGCGATGGGGAGGGTGCGCTCGACGCCCGCAGCCGTGCGCCGGCCCCCCGGAACGGCCGGAATTCGACCGTCCGGGTCAGCGGCGGACCCGGCTGTGCCCGGGGACGGAGCCGGTGGGAGGGTGCTTGCCGACGCGAGAGGGCGGGAGGAGGCGGACACGGTCGCGGCCCTGCGCCCGTGCCGCTTGCGCCGGGCGGCGTGCGGGTCGTCTGCGTCGTCGCTCATCCCGCTCACCCCTTCCACGCGGGTCGGGACGGGAATCCCCGCGTACGCCGTCCGGGCCTGCGGAATCTGAAAGGGCCTCAGCAGCCGTCGCAGGGGCAGCAGCAGCACCCGTCGCATCCGCAGTTGCTGCAGCAGTCACATCCGTCGCAGCAGTCGCCTGCGTCACAGAGGGGCTCGCGCCGCTGCCGCGACCACGGGCCCTCGTACTCGGTGCAGCACATCTGGCACGTGCAGAACAGCCCGATGGCCACCGCACAGCCCGCGAGCAGCCCGCGGCGCGGCCGCTGCGGGGGCAGGCCACCGCCACCGCCACCGCCGCCGGGGCCCATGGGCGGCGGCATGCCGGGCCCGCCCGGGGCCTGCGGAGCCCCCGGGGCGTAGGGGTTGCCGCCGTAGAGGTTCGATCCGTACGGGTTCGCGCCGTAGGGGTTCTCGACCGCGTGCGGGCCGCCCGCGTACGGATTCCCGCCCTGCCCGGCGGAGGCCGTCGCCGCGTGACCGCAGCTGCTGGTCCCGAACGCCCGGTCCACCGAGGTGCGCAGCTCGTGCACGAGCAGCCGGTGGGCGAGTCCGGCGTCCGCGAATTCGACCTCGCGCAGCGCCAGCCGGATGCCGTGCAGGGCGTCGTCGCAGAGCCGGCGGGCTTCGGCGAGCGAGGTCCCGGTGGCGGTGAGCGGGTTCCAGGCGCCCGCCGCGGCGTCGGCACCCTGGTCCTCGACCGCGTCCAGCAGGTGCGCGAGCCGTCCGAAGTACCGGCCCGCCTCGGCCAGTGCGGTGGCGTTGCCCGGTCGTCCGGCCAGCTGTGCGGTATGCGCGAAGGCGGCGGCCGTCGCGGTCTCCGTCGGCTCGGTGACCACGAGCACGGGCGTGCCGGGGCCCGCCAGCGTCTCGATGCCCGCCTGCCGGTCCACGGCGTCGACGAGCACCGCCGTGTCGAAGCCGAGGGAGGCCCCCGTGCGGGCGCCGGCCCGGTCCCAGCCGCGGGCCACCTTGCGCGCGGCCGCGGCGATGGGGGCGCGGGCCAACAGCCCGTCGCGGTCGGCCACGTGGTCGCGCACCTTCGCGGAGGCGAGGACGAGGGAGACGGCGGCGGCGAGCCGCGCACCCTCACCCTTGGCCACGGCGGCGGTGCGCATCCCGCGCAGAGGACAGGGCCCCGCCGTGCGCCGGGTGCCGGGCGCGGGACCCGACTGAGCCTCCGTCAGAACGGAGACGAGCAACCCGTCATAGTTCGTGACGATCCGGGCGAACTGCCCGTGGTCCCCGCGAAGTGCCAGGCACAGCCCGCACAGATGGGCCATCCACTCCGCCTTGAACCGCTCCCCCAGCCGGTGTGTGCAAGGTCTGACGATGCCGAACAAGTCGCTTCCCCCGTGTGTCGAACGCGTGCCTGCCGGGCATCGTATCGACCCGCGTCTTTCACCCGTACGTCCGCATCGCCCACCCGTACGGCCCCTGCGGTCGTATTTTCACTCAGTCAGCAGTGGTAGCCACCAGGATCCTTGACCGTGCAACGGATGTTCTGCACCAGTACCGTCACGAAACCCCTGCGCGGCGACTATCCACTTGGCGCGTTGTCAGCATCATGGACGAGCATAGGGGCAGCGGAGAGAAGACAGACTGACCGCGGTGAAAGGAGGCAGTCCATGGGTTCGGTGCGCAAGGCGAGTGCCTGGCTGGGTCTCGTGGAGGACAGCGACGACGAGCGCTACTACGACGACGACTACGCGGAGGCCGCCCAGGGTTCGGTGGCCGGCCCCGGCGAGCAGTGGGTCACCGACCCGCGGGTCAGGGTGGCCTCCGAGTCCGCCGTGGAGCACGGCCGTCGGATCGCGACGGTCACCCCGGACGGCTTCCGTGACGCGCGTGGCATCGGCGAGCTGTTCCGCGACGGGGTGCCGGTGATCGTGAACCTGTCGTCGATGGACCCGGGCGACGCGAAGCGCGTGGTCGACTTCGCGGCCGGACTGACCTTCGGGCTGCGCGGTTCGATCGAGCGGGTGGCGACCAGGGTCTTCCTGCTGACCCCGGCCGACACCCAGATCGTGAGCGGCGAGGCGGGCGGCCGCTCGCGCGACTTCTTCAACCAGAGCTGAGCAGGGCTCTCACCGGAAGGCGTCCAGGCCGGTGAGCGCCTTGCCCAGCACCAGCTGGTGCATCTCGACGGTGCCTTCGTAGGTGAGGACCGATTCAAGGTTGGTGGCGTGCCGCATGACGGGGTACTCGAGGGAGATCCCGTTGGCACCGAGGATGGTCCGCGCGGTACGGCAGATCTCGATGGCCTCGCGGACGTTGTTGAGCTTGCCGAAGCTGATCTGCTCCGGCCGTAGGGTGCCCGCGTCCATCCGCCGGCCCAGGTGGTGGGCGAGCAGGATGCCCTTGTGGAGTTCGAGGGCCATGTCCGCCAGTTTGGCCTGGGTGAGCTGAAAGCCGCCGATGGGCTTGCCGAACTGCTCCCGCGTCCTCGCGTAGTCGAGAGCGGACTCGAAGCTGGCGCGCGCCGCGCCCATGGATCCCCAGATGATCCCGTACCGGGCGTGGCTGAGGCAGCCGAGCGGACCCTTGAGCCCGGTGACGAGCGGCAGCACGGCGTCGGCGGGCAGCCGTACGTCGTCCATGACCAGCTCGCTCGTGACGCTGGCCCGCAGCGACCACTTGTGCTTGATCTCCGGCGCGGAGAACCCGGCGGTGTCGGTGGGCACCGCGAACCCGCGGATCCCCTCGTCGGTCTGCGCCCACACCACGGCGACGGAGGCCACCGACCCGTTGGTGATCCACATCTTGCGCCCGTTGAGCACCCAGTCGCCGCCGTCGCGCTTGGCGTAGGTCCGCATCGCGGCCGGGTCCGACCCCACGTCGGGCTCGGTCAGCCCGAAGCAGCCGATCAGCTCGCCCGCGGCCATGCCGGGCAGCCAGCGCTGCTTCTGCTCCTCGGAGCCGTACTTCCAGATCGCGTACATGGCCAGCGAACCCTGTACGGAGACCAGCGAGCGGATGCCGGAGTCGGCGGCTTCCAGCTCCAGGCAGGCGAGGCCGTACTGCACGGCGCTGGCGCCGGCACACCCGTAGCCCTCCAGGGACATCCCGAGCGCCCCGATGCCGCCGAGCTCCCGGGCCAGCTCCCGGATCGCGGGCAGCTCGCCGCTCTCGTACCACTGGGCGATGTTCGGCAGGACCCGATCGGCGGCCCACGCGCGCACGGTGTCCCGGACGGCGAGGTCATCGGGCCCCAGGAGCTCGTCGAGGCCGAGCGGATCATGGGGCAGGAACGCGGACACGGGGCCTCCCGGCGGCCTGAGAAGAACCTGGCAGCGCAAGTTTTCACGCCCCGCCGGGCCAAGTCCAGCCCCGCCGGCGTTCAGGGCGCGGGGTCCGGGGCGGAGCCCCGACCTGTGAGCCCGGCCGACCCGTCGCTCAGCCGGCGTGCTCGACCGCGGACGTCCTCGCCTCACCCTTCGCCTGCACGGGCAACCGCACCGGCTCGGCCGAAGCCACCCCCTCGGCCGCCCCGCACTCCAGGTCCATGGCCCGCGGCAGCTTCAGCGCCATCATCGCCCCCGCGAACAGCAGCCCCGCGCTCACCAGCAGCGTCACGTGCAGGCCGTGCACGAAGGAGTGCCGCGCGGCGGCGTACAGCGCGGCCCCCGCCGGCCCGCCGAGGTGCGAGGCGATCTGGTACGCCTCGCCCAAAGAGTTCGCCGCACCCGCCGAGTCCGCCGCCGAAACCCCCGGCACCCCCACGAGCCCAGGCCGGTACGCGGCGTTCATCACACTGCCCAGCAGCGCGATGCCGATGCCCGCGCCCAGCTGGTACGAGGTCTCGCCGATCGAGGCCGCACCGCCCGCGGTGGCCGCAGGGGCCTCGCTCAGCATGGACTCGTACGCGGCGAACAGCGTGGTCTGCAGTCCGAAGCCGAGCAGGATGAAGCCGGCGGTCAGCAGCAGCGGCCGGTCCTGCTGGCCCATCAGCGTCAGCAGGAGCACGGCGAAGGCCGTCAGCAGGAAGCCCAGCGACACCATCGTGCGGGGCCCGATCCGGCCCAGTGTGTAGGACCCGGTGGCGCCCGCGGCCATGGCGGCGAAGGTCAGCGGCAGCAGCCGCAGGCCGGTCTCCAGCGGGCTGAGGTGCAGGACGAGCTGCAGGTACTGGACCGCGATCAGCTCCAGGCCGACCAGGGCCAGCATGGCGAGGACGATGCAGGCGACGGAGGTGGAGAAGGCGGCGCGGGAGAACATCCGCATGTCGATCAGCGGGTGCGCGCGCCGCTTCTGCCGGCGTACGAACAGCACGAGCAGCGCCGCGCCGATCAGCAGCGGGACCAGCGCCTCGGCGTCGAGGAGCTGCCGTTCGGCGCCGAGCCGCTTGATCCCGAGCACCGAGCCGAGCACACCGCCGGCGGCCATCAGCGCGCCGAGCACGTCCCACGGGCCGTCCGCCGCGCCGCGCGATTCCGGCAGCAGCCAGCGTCCGAGCGGCAGGATCAGGGCCATCAGCGGGATGTTGATGAGGAAGACCGAGCCCCACCAGTAGTGCTGGACGAGGAAGCCGCCGAGGACCGGCCCACTGGCGGCGCCGACGGCGGCGACGGCGGTCCAGATGCCGATGGCGAGCGCCCGCTCGCGCCGGTCGGGGAAGACCTGGCGCAGGATCGACAGGGTGGCGGGCATGATCATCGCGCCGCCGACGCCGAGCAGGGCGCGCGCGGCGATGAGGACCTGGGCGTTGTCGGCGAGGGCCGCTATCGCGGAGGCCGCGCCGAAGAGTCCGTAGCCGAGGAGGAGGAGGCGGCGGCGGCCGACCCGGTCGCCGAGAGTGCCGAAGAGGATGAGCAGCGCGGCGCAGACCAGCGGGTAGGCGTCGACGATCCAGAGGAGTTCGATCGGGCCCGGGCGCAGGTCCTCGGTGACGGAGGGGACGGCGACGTGCAGGATCGTCGCGTCGAGCGCGACGAGGACCAGACTGACGCAGAGAACCGCCAGGACGACCCAGCGGTTGGCCCCGCCGGAGGCGGCGCTGATCCGCTGCCAGGGGGACGGGGTCATGACCCCGGCCGCGTTCGTCCCCGACATGCATGTACCTCCCAGGTGATCCCTCGCGCTCGGCGGACCAGCGTCTTGTGGAGCCACGGGGGGTGGTGCGCTGTGCGGCGTCCAACGGGGTCCGGCATCGACACGCGGGTGAACGGTCAGCGTACGCGAGTTCGCCTGGCCGATACGTGGTCAAGCTCTCATCCCGGCGGCGGCCTCCGTGTGGCGTGCGCCACTCCCCCCACCGCGATTCCTCCCCCGCGTACGCGCCCGGTCACGGGCCGTGGTCGTGGCCCCGGCCTCGAGGGACGTCCTGCTGGTGCCACCGATAATCATGCCCGTGGAAGATCTTGGATTTCGCCGGGCCGCGCCCGCGCTGGCCGTCTTCGCGGGGGTCCGGCTGCTCGGGCTGACCGTGCTCGCGGTGTGGGGTGCGGTGGCCGGCAGCAGCCCGCACACACTGCTGTCGGCCCGCTGGGACTCGCTCTGGTACGCCCGCATCGCCGCGGAGGGGTACGGGTACGAGGTGGTCCTCCCGAACGGGGACGTTCACTCGAACCTGGCGTTCTTCCCGCTGCTGCCGTGGCTGGAACGGGGGGTGTCGGCGGCGACCGGGCTCTCGTACGGCTCCGCGGGCCTGGTGGTGTCGGCGGTCGCGGGGCTCGCCGCGGCCTGGGGGATCTTCGCGGTGGCCGATCTGCTCCACGGCCGCCGGACCGGGGTGTTCGCGGTGGCGGTCTGGGCGGCGCTGCCCGTCGGGATCGTGCAGTCCATGGCGTACAGCGAGTCGCTCTTCACCGCGCTGGCCGCCTGGGCGCTGTACGGGGCCCTGCGCGGCCGGTGGCTCACGGCGGGGCTGCTCTCGGCCGGGGCCGGGCTGACCCGCCCGGTCGGCGCGGCGGTGGTCGCGGCGGTGTGGGTGGCCGCGTTCCTGGCCTGGCGGCGCGGGGAGACGTCGCGGCGCAGGGGGCGCCCCCCTCGGGCCCGACCGGATCAGGGGGACGGCCGCCCGGCCTGGCCTGGAAGGGGCTCCCTTGTGGCGGGGGCGCTGCTGGCTCCGGCGGGGGCGGCGGCGTACGTGCTGTGGGTCGGCGCGCGCACCGGGGGCGGACTGCTCGGGTACCTGGACGTGCAAGGCGGCTGGGGCAACGGCTTCGACGGCGGCTACGCCTTCGCCCGGTTCGTCGGGGCCAAGCTGGCCTCGTCGGCGTTCCTCGCCGGGGTGGGCCTGATCGCGGGGGTCGCGCTGGTGCTGTGGCTGTACGGGACGTGCGTCCGGCAGCGGCAGCCGGCGCCGCTGCTCGTGTACTGCGGGATCGTCGTGGCGCTGGCGCTGTGCGCGTCCGGGTACTTCGGCTCCAAGCCCCGGCTGCTGCTGCCGGCCTTCCCGCTGCTGCTGCCGCCCGCGCTTGCGCTGGCCCGGTGGCGGACCCGGTCGGCGGCGGCGGTGCTGGGTGCGCTGGCGCTGGCCTCGGCGGCCTACGGGGCGTTCTGGCTGAACGGCTCGGGACCTCCCTGAAGTCCGCATATAACGGAATGAATCATTCCCAACCAACTTTCAGCAAAAGAAATGAGCTGCGGCAATAAAGTCCGGGTAAGTGACGGAAAGAATTTCCCGGACAGTGGATCAAGAAGAGTGCAACCGCTTCCGAAATAACGGCAATTAAGTCCCGCGTGAGACCAACTCCACATCACATGGTCATCACAAAGCCTGCGATTCGCCCGGGGTGCCCATCGCCGCGCGGTAACGTCGATTGAGTGCGTACCGACCAAATCCTGACCCGTCTGGAGCGGGTGTTCGCCCGGCTGGACCGGGAACCAGAGCGACCGGCTCATCTGCAAACGCCGCAGATGAGCCGGCACCGCGTCGTACTCCTGGGATCGACCCTCGTCTTCTATCTCGCCATCGTGGTGGCCGTACTGACCACTTCGTGGCTGGTCCGCCTGGACTGGCAGGTCATGTTCTTCCGGCCCTACGAGCAGTGGCCGCAGCTGCACGCCTTCCTCGACTACCTCGTCGTGCTCGGCCAGCGCGGGCCCACCGCGGTCATGGTCGCCGCCTGGCTGGGCTGGCGCTCCTGGCGGCAGCACACCCTCCGCCCGCTGATCACCCTCGGCGTGGCGCTGCTGCTGCTCAACGTCACCGTGGGCTCCGTCAAGCTCGGCCTCGGCCGGCTCGGCCCGCACTACGCCACCGAGATCGGTTCCGCCGAGCTCTTCGCGGGCGGCGATATATTTCCTTCGGGCCACACCGCCAACGCCGTTGTGACCTGGGGCATCCTGGCGTACCTGGCCTCCACCGTGGTCACCCGGCGGGTGCTGTCCGTGGTGTCCGCGGTCGTCTCTCTGAGCGTCGGCGCCACCACCGTGTACCTCGGCACCCATTGGGTCAGCGACGTCCTGCTCGGCTGGTCCGCGGGGCTGCTGATCCTGCTGGCGCTCCCCTGGTTCGAGCCGCTCATCGCACGGTCCGAGGCCTACGTCTTCGACCTGCGCGAGCTGCTGCGCCGTCGCGCCGAGACCGGACGGATGCCGGCGCCGGTCGTCTCCGCCCTCATCCCGCTGCTCTCCGCGGGCGGCAAGTGGCAGCTACGGCGGGTCACCGACAGCGCCGAGGCGCCGGCCGCCGCTCCCGTCGCGGCGGGCTCCTGCGCCCCCACCGGACACGCGCCCGTACCCCGGCCCGCCGTACACCCGGCAGGCCGTCCGCACGTGATCCGCTCCGAGCGGATGCCCGTCACTCCGGTCGGTGGCCGCCGCCCCGCGCACACCGAGCGGGCCACCGCCCGGGGGGCCGCGGCCCGCCCGGTCGCCGGCGGCTGACGGTCCCGCCGCGGGGGCGCGGTACGCACCACCTCC
>NZ_JBSGZI010000161.1:0-10914 GCF_053610945.1 Streptomyces sp. NPDC054849 | reverse complement strand
GTCGAGGAGCAGGACGTCCTTGACCTCACCCTTGAGCACACCGGCCTGGAGGGTGGCGCCGATGGCGACGACCTCGTCCGGGTTGACGCCCTTGTTGGCGTCCTGACCGCCGGTGAGCTCCTTGACGAGCTCGGCGACGGCCGGCATGCGGGTGGAGCCGCCGACCAGGACCACGTGGTCGATCTCGGACAGCTGGATGCCGGCGTCCTTGATGACGTTGTGGAACGGGGTCTTGCAGCGGTCGAGCAGGTCCGAGGTCAGCTGCTGGAACTGGGCGCGCGTGAGCTTCTCGTCCAGGTGCAGCGGGCCCTCGGCGGAAGCCGTGATGTAGGGCAGGTTGATCGTGGTCTCCGTGGAGGAGGACAGCTCGATCTTCGCCTTCTCGGCGGCCTCGCGCAGACGCTGGAGCGCCATCTTGTCCTTGGACAGGTCGACGCCGTGGCCGTTGGCGAACTGCTTCACCAGGTAGTCGACGACGCGCTGGTCCCAGTCGTCGCCACCGAGGTGGTTGTCACCGTTGGTGGCCTTGACCTCGACGACACCGTCGCCGATCTCCAGGAGCGACACGTCGAAGGTGCCGCCACCGAGGTCGAAGACGAGAATGGTCTGGTCGTCCTTGTCGAGACCGTAGGCCAGGGCGGCGGCCGTCGGCTCGTTGACGATGCGCAGGACGTTCAGGCCGGCGATCTCGCCGGCCTCCTTCGTCGCCTGACGCTCGGAGTCGTTGAAGTAGGCCGGGACGGTGATGACCGCGTCCGTGACCTTCTCGCCCAGGTACGCCTCGGCGTCGCGCTTCAGCTTCTGCAGGATGAAGGCGCTCATCTGCTGCGGGTTGAAGTCCTTGCCATCCAGGTTGATCTTCCAGTCAGTGCCCATGTGGCGCTTGACGGAGCGGATGGTCCGGTCCACGTTCGTGACCGCCTGGCGCTTGGCCACCTCGCCGACGAGCACCTCGCCGTTCTTGGCGAAGGCGACGACGGACGGCGTGGTCCTGGCGCCCTCGGCGTTGGTGATGACGGTGGGCTCGCCGCCTTCCAGAACGCTGACGACGGAGTTAGTGGTGCCCAGGTCGATGCCGACCGCACGTGCCATTTCAATTCCTCCAGCTGACTTGAGTGGAACAGACTCAACCATGCCGTATCGCCGCTCCGGCGTCAACAGAGCTGAGTCGGGTCGGCTCAACCTTTAGGCCGCACTTACGCGCAACCTCCTGGGCACCGCCCCGACCCCGGCGGCGGGGGGAGGGCCGAACGGGGCATCCCGGCCGCGCGCCACCGCAAGACGGCCCACGGCATGCGGCAGCGTGCTGGCATGCTCCTGTTGCCGTCCCTCCCCGCCCGGCCTGGGTTCCGGCCGGTCCGGCCGCCGGCCAAGCGGGTGCTCGACCTCATCGGGGCAGTCGTCCTGCTGACCCTGTGTGCCGCACCGCTCGCACTGATCACCGCCCTGCTGTATGCGACCCAGGGCGGCCGGCCCTTCGTACGGGAACCCGCGGCGGGCCTGGCCGGACGGCCGTTCCGCACGTGGCGGCTGCGCACCGCCGGCACAGGCCGGATCGGCGCGGCCCTGGACCGCTGCGCCCTGGACGTCCTCCCTCAGCTGCTCAACGTGCTCCGCGGTGAGATGTCGCTGGTCGGGCCGCGCCCGCAGGCCCGCACGGACCACCCCGAAAGGCTCCTCGTACGCCCCGGAATGACCGGTTTGTGGCAGGTGAGCGCGCGCTCGGACCTACCCTGGGAGGAGATGACCCTGCTGGACCGGCATTATGTGGAGAACCACTGGCTCGGGATGGACCTCGCGATCCTGGCGCAGACCCCGCGCGCGGCCTACCGGCAAAGGGTCGCCTGAGCGACACAGATCACCGCACGCTCAGCTACATTGCGGCGTCGGGAATGGGTAACCTCAAGCCTTGACTTCATAAGTTACCGCTTAGTAAGTGCCGCCCGAGGAGCCCTCCCATGCAACTCGCCGCGATCATCGTGTCGCTGGTCCTGACCGTGGTCGGCGTCGCGCTGCTCGCCCGAGCCGTGGCGCAGATCTACCGCTTCGTGAAGCTCGGCCAGCCCGTGCCGGCCGGCAGCCGCACGGACGACCCGAAGGCCCGAACCCTCACCCTCGTCCGCGAGTTCCTCGGCCACAGCCGCATGAACCGGTGGGGCATCGTCGGCTTCGCGCACTGGTTCGTCGCGATCGGCTTCCTGACGCTGCCGCCGACCCTGGCGCAGGCCTACGGCCAGCTCTTCCAGGCCGACTGGGTGCTGCCCATCGTCGGCGGCTTCCTGCCGTTCGAGCTCTACATCGAGTTCATCGGCCTGATGACGGTCCTCGGCATCGTCGTCCTGATGGTGATCCGACTGCTCAGCCTGCCCTCGCGGGCCGGCCGCAAGTCGCGCTTCACCGGCTCGAAGGCCTGGCAGGCGTACTTCGTCGAGTACATCATCCTCACCATCGGCCTCGCGATCCTGTGCCTTCGCGGCCTCGAAGGCGCGATCCACCACGTGGACTCGTACGAGCCGGCGTACTTCGTCTCGTACCCGCTGGTCCTGGCCTTCAAGGGGCTCTCGGCGAGCGCGCTGCAGAACGCCATCTACTTCACCGCGATGATCAAGATCGGCACCTCGCTGATCTGGATGATCGTGGTCTCGCTCAACACCAACATGGGTGTCGCCTGGCACCGCTTCCTCGGCTTCCCGAACATCTGGTTCAAGCGGAACGCGGACGGCGCGGTCGCGCTGGGCGCGCTCCAGCCGATGACCAGCGGTGGCAAGGTCATCGACTTCGAGGACCCGGGCGAGGACGACGTCTTCGGCGTCTCGCAGGTCGAGCAGTTCTCCTGGAAGGGCATCCTCGACTTCTCCACGTGCACGGAGTGCGGTCGCTGTCAGTCGCAGTGCCCGGCCTGGAACACGGGCAAGCCGCTGTCGCCGAAGCTGCTCATCATGTCGCTGCGCGATCACGCGCACGCCAAGGCCCCGTACCTGCTGGCCGGTGGCGGCAAGGACATGGAGGGCAACGAGAAGGCCACGGCCGAGCAGCTGAAGGACGTCCCGGCCGCCGCCATCGCCGAGGCCGAGCGCCCGCTGATCGGCACGGTCGAGGAGAACGGCGTCATCGACCCGGACGTGCTGTGGTCCTGCACGACCTGCGGTGCGTGCGTGGAGCAGTGCCCGGTCGACATCGAGCACATCGACCACATCGTCGACATGCGCCGCTACCAGGTGATGATCGAGAGCGCGTTCCCGTCGGAGGCGGGCACGATGCTCAAGAACCTGGAGAAGAAGGGCAACCCCTGGGGCCTGGCGAAGAAGCAGCGCGTCGAGTGGACCAAGGAGGTGGACTTCGAGGTTCCGATCATCGGCAAGGACGCGGAGGACCTCTCCGAGTTCGACTACCTCTACTGGGTCGGCTGCGCCGGCGCCCTGGAGGACCGGGCCAAGAAGACCACGAAGGCCTTCGCGGAGCTGCTGAACATCGCGGGCGTCAAGTTCGCGATCATGGGCGGTGACGAGAAGTGCACCGGTGACTCGCCGCGCCGCCTGGGCAACGAGCCGCTGTTCCAGCAGCTGGGCCAGGAGAACGTGGCCATGCTGAACATGGCGTTCGGTGAGGACGACGAGGATCCCTCGACCCGTAAGCCGAAGTCGGCGAAGCGGATCGTCTCGACCTGCCCGCACTGCTTCAACACCATCGCGAACGAGTACCCGCAGCTGGGCGGCGAGTACGAGGTCATCCACCACACGCAGCTGCTCCAGCACCTGATCGACGAGGGCCGCCTCACGCCGGTCACCCCGGTCGACGGCCTGATCACGTACCACGACCCGTGCTACCTGGGCCGGCACAACAAGGTCTACACGCCGCCGCGCGAGATCATGTCGGCCGTGCCGGGGCTGCGGCAGCAGGAGATGCACCGCCACAAGGAGCGGGGCTTCTGCTGTGGCGCCGGTGGCGCGCGGATGTGGATGGAGGAGCGGATCGGCAAGCGCATCAACAACGAGCGTGTCGACGAGGCGCTGTCCCTGAACCCCGACATCGTCTCCACCGCCTGCCCGTTCTGCCTGGTCATGCTGACCGACTCGGTCAACGGCAAGAAGAACGAGGGCAAGGCGAAGGAGTCCGTGCAGGTCGTGGACGTGGCCCAGCTGCTGCTGGAGTCCGTGAAGGCCCCGGAACCGACGGAGGCGGAGCTCGCGGCCGCGGCGGCCGAGGCGGAGGCGGAGGCGGAGGCCGCTGCGGCAGCCGCTGCCGCGGAAGCGGAGGCCGAAGCGAAGGCGAAGGCCGACGCGGAGGCGAAGGCGGCGGCGGAGGCCAAGGCTGCAGCGGAGGCGAAGGCGGAGGCCAAGGCTGCAGCGGAGGCCAAGGCTGCGGCCGAAACGGAGGCCGAGGCTGACGCGGAGGCCGAGGTGGAGGCGAAGCCTGAGGCCGACGCGCAGGCTCCTGCCGAGGCGGCCCCGGAAACGGTGGCTGAGCCTGAGGCGGAGGCCGAGACGAAGTCTGAGGCCGAGACCCCGGCCGAGGCGGAGGCCGAGCCCAAGGTGGCCGAGGCGAAGCCCGAGGACGCCAAGTAGGTCATCGCGCACCACGCCGGAACGGCCGGTCCCCTTCTCGGGGGACCGGTCGTTCCGGCGTTCGAAGCTGGGGCATTTCGCCGAAACCTTTCGAAGGGCCGCAGGCTATGACACCTCCGCGCAAACCAGACGTGGAGCACGGCGGCGCCGGGGGTGGGGACACCCCCTCCGGGATCCCCTAAGGGATGTCACAGGTCAGCCGCAAAGGGTGGCTCTTCCGGCCGCCCGGCCACCGGGGCCCGCCGGACCAGGTACGTTCGATCACGTGGCTGGATTCAGGATCGGACGCGGCCGGGACAACAACCGCTCTCCGCAACAACCCCCGCAGCAGCAGCAGTCGTACGGCCAGCAGCAACCGCCGCCGTACGGCCAGCAGCCCTACCCTCCCGTCGGCGGCCCACCCCCGCAGCAGCAGTGGCCCCAGCCGGGCGCCGGGGGGCACGGCGAGCCGGAGTACTTCGACCCGTACGGGCAGCAGTCGCCGCACGCGCAGCAGCCCCCGTACGGCCAGGGAGGCGGCGGGGGCTACACGAACGACAACCCGGGTCACACCCAGGTCTTCGCCGTCGGTGAGGACCCGTACAGCCAGGGCGCGACCTACCAGGCGGGTGCGGCCGCGGCCGCCCCGTCCGGGCCGCGCCTCCCCTGGAAGGAACTGCTCCGCGGCATCGTGACGCGGCCGGGACAGACCTTCCTGCAGATGCGCGACTACGCCGTCTGGGGTCCCGCGCTGATCGTGACCTTCCTCTACGGATGCCTTGCGGTCTTCGGCCTCGACGACGCCCGCGAGGACGTGATCAAAGCGACCCTGTCGAAGGCCGTCCCGATCGTCCTGTCCGCGGGCGTGGCCTTCGTCATCTGCGGGCTGATCCTGGGCGCGGTCACGCACACCCTGGCCCGCCAGATGGGCGGCGACGGCACGTGGCAGCCGACCGTCGGCCTGTCGATGCTGGTCATGTCCGTCACGGACGCGCCGCGCCTGCTGTTCGCCGTGTTCCTCGGCGGCGACAACATGGTCGTCCAGGTACTGGGCTGGGCCACCTGGGTCGCGGCCGGAGCGCTCTTCACCTCGCTGATCAGCAAGTCGCACGACCTGCCCTGGCCGAAGGCGCTGGGCGCGTCCGCGATCCAGCTCATCGCGCTGCTGTCGATCATCAAGCTGGGCACCATCTAAGCCCGGTCCTCGCACACGAAAGGGCCCGCCGCGCAGTGTCTGCGCGGCGGGCCCTTCACGTACCTCGCCTATCTTGCGTATCTTCGCGTACGCCTCCAGGCGGCCGGCGCCTAGGCGTCGAGGACCTGGCCCTCACGCTTCACGACGGGCGGTTCGACCGACCAGGGGAAGTTGATCCACTCGTCGGTCTTCTTCCACACGTACTCGCACTTCACGAGCGAGTGGGACTTCTCGTAGATGACGGCGGAGCGCACCTCGGCGACGTGGCCCAGGCAGAAGTCGTGGACGAGCTTCAGCGTCTTGCCGGTGTCGGCCACGTCATCGGCGATGAGGACCTTCTTGTCGGTGAAGTCGATCGCCTCGGGCACGGGCGCCAGCATGACCGGCATCTCCAGCGTGGTGCCGACGCCGGTGTAGAACTCGACGTTCACCAGGTGGATGTTCTTGCAGTCCAGCGCGTACGCCAGGCCGCCCGCGACGAAGACGCCGCCGCGGGCGATGCTCAGGATGATGTCGGGCTCGTAGCCGTCGTCGGCGATCGTCTGCGCCAGCTCGCGCACGGCGCTGCCGAAGCCCTCGTAGGTCAGGTTCTCGCGTACTGCGCTCATGCCTCGTGCCTCACCTGGGTGCGGTGGAAGTTCTGGAAGGAGCGCGAGGCGGTCGGCCCGCGCTGCCCCTGGTACCGGGACCCGTACCGCTCGCTGCCGTACGGGAACTCCGCGGGCGAGCTGAGCCGGAACATGCACAGCTGCCCGATCTTCATACCCGGCCAGAGCTTGATCGGCAGCGTGGCGAGGTTCGACAGCTCCAGGGTCACGTGACCCGAGAACCCGGGGTCGATGAACCCGGCGGTGGAGTGGGTCACCAGGCCGAGGCGGCCCAGGCTGGACTTCCCCTCCAGCCTGGAGGCGATGTCGTCGGGCAGCGAGACGACCTCGTACGTCGAGGCGAGGACGAACTCACCCGGATGCAGAATGAACGCCTCGTCCCCTTCGGGCTCGACCATCCGCGTCAGGTCGGGCTGCTCGACCGCGGGATCGATGTGGGCGTAGCGGTGATTCTCGAACACCCGGAAGAACCGGTCGAGACGTACATCGATGCTGGAGGGCTGCACCATCGACTCCTCGAACGGGTCGATGCGAACCCGTCCGCTGTCGATCTCGGCCCGGATGTCTTTGTCAGAGAGAAGCACGTCCCGAGGATACGCAGAGCGCGCGGGCCACCCCCAATCGAGAGGGCGATCCGCGCGCCCGGCCCTGCCGCTATCGCTTCGTGCCACCCACGGGCACGGCATGCCTCAACCGCGCGCACCGCGGACACCGCAGCAGCCGCCCGGGCCCGATCCGGCCGGCACCGAGGTGCTGCAGCGGGAAGGAGGCGGTACTGAAAACGTGCCCTTCGGCACAACGGACGACGGTGTGCTCCATCGAGTCCCTTTCCCCAACGAGCCGTACTGCGACGAATCGCCACATTAGGGGATGATCGGCACCCACTCCAGCCGCCGCTCCGCACCCCACGGTACGCTCCAACTCCCGCACACACACGCCCCCGTGCACACCACACATGACGACGACCCCGCGGCAGATTCGCCGGGGGTCGATCATGAGGTAGAGTGTTCAACGCTAGGGCTCCAGGCAACTGGCCCTCTGCGCGGATGTAGTTTAATGGTAGAACATGAGCTTCCCAAGCTTATAGCGCGGGTTCGATTCCCGTCATCCGCTCTTGAACGAAGGCCCAGGTCAGCGACCTGGGCCTTCTTCATTGTCTAGACCTCTCCACCCTTGCCGCACCCTCCGCGTGCCCCAACTCGCAGGAATACCCTGGCCAGAGGACCCTTCGCGCACCACTTGCACCACATGAGCGCATGGGCATCCCTGATCGCGAGACGCATTTCACGTGACCTGCACCACAAGCTGCCGATCTTGCGCGAATTCGGCTCAGCAAAGCAGGGCCGCAACCACCCACCTCGCCCCGTCAGTTCGCGGCAAGGGCGCCACCTTCCCGGCCCCAGGCATCGCCGCCAGCGCCAGTCAGGGCATGGGACCCCGCCCATCCGCAGATGATCACAAGTAGTGACTGAAGGATGACCTGTTGTCAGTGCAGGGTGCTTTCATGGGTCAGTTGCTCAGGGAGGCGCAACGCGACCACTGAGGGGGATACAGCTGTGCCCTGGATCAAGAAGTACGTGAAATCGGACGGCACCGAGGTCAGCGCCCATCTGCGGCTCCCGCCCGGGGCCCGGCGCGAGACTGCGCTGCTGGGCATGTTCGTGGCTGGAGCGTTCATCCTCGGGAACGGCTCGACGACGGCAGGTGCTGGCACAGAACCAAGGCAGGGGTTACCCCAACCGCAATCGACGGTGGTCTACCCGATCAAGTGGCCGGCATGGGAGAACCAACAGACACCGCTGCCGCAGCCAACGGTCTCGTATCCGATTGTCTTCCCCGGCGCGGGGCGCGGCCGGTGAGCCGCCATCCCGCCCGGCGCCGACAAAGCCGAAGCAGTCGCCCCCGCAAACAGAAGGGCTCCGACCTCCAGTTCTTCTTGATGATCGGCCTCGTCGGCGCGGTGACGGCCAGCCTCATGGCGTCGGTGCTGACCTGGGTGACCGAGCACCCATGGATCCTCGCGCTCCCGGTCATCGCCGTAGCGGGTGTGGGCGCAGTCGGGGTGTACCTGCAGAGGGAAGCAGCCCGCCGGGATCTCGTCCGAGCCCAGGAACTCCGGTATGTGGTAGAGAACTTAGACGGTCTGCACTACACCCAGTTCGAATACGCCGTGCGAGCCCTGATGTACCGAGACGGCTGTCAGAACGCACAGCAAGTCGGTAAGGGCGGCGACAAGGGAGCCGATGTGAAGGCCACCGACCCCCACGGCCGTCGCTGGGTGATCCAGTGCAAGCACCGCAAGGATGGCTGGGCAGGATCCGCGGTCGGCGCACCAGACCTCTACGTCCTCAACGGCACCGGCCGCCAGGTACACAACGGCGACGTTCTGGTCATGCTCACCAATGGCCGCTTCTCCAAGCCCGCCGTCGACTTCGCCAAGTCCCAGCACCTCCACCTCGTCGACCGCCACCTCCTCGCCCAGTGGGCAAGCGGCTCCCGCCCCCTGTGGGAACTCCTCCGCTCAGTACCTCCGCCCCGAAAATCCGCCTCGCTCTCCTAGCGCTCCAGCGTGATTTCGCGATCACGCGATGATCACGCCCCTGACCCCTGCATTGGTGCCGTGGCCCAGACCGGATGGTGCATCGAGGATTACGTCCAGGCCGCGAAGGGCCAGGTCAGACTGGTCCAGGGCCGAGGCCGGCACTGGACCGCCAGGTCACTGGCACTGCCGACTACAACTTCTCGACATAGATCACAAGGTCGAACCCGAGCTAAGGGCTTGCAGATCATTAACACGTCGTCTTGATCTTGTTGTCCTCGCTGGTCTGTGCCTGGACCCGGGCCTGAAGGGCGGCGAGGGCCGTGGGTGGGGTTGTCGCCGGTGGGATGGTGATGCCGCGTGCCTCGAGCAGTCGCCGGTTCTTCAAGAGGGTGCGGTGCATTGCGGTGCGGCTCGTGCCGAACAGCACGGCGAGGGGTTCCGCGGCCAGGGCGGCCCGTAGGTGGAGCACGGTGGCCAGGACCTGGTCGGGGAAGGCCAGCCGGGGCGGGCGGCCGCGCCGGATATCCCCGTCCGGGGCCAGGGTCTCGGTGAGGTCGTTCAGTTGCTGGAGGGTCATCCCGGTCAGTGCGGGATCGGAGAGCAAGGCCTGGTTCCACTGCGGATCCGGCGTCTGCGGGGCCCGGGCCGCCGGGATTTCAGGTGATGGCTGGGGGTGCAGTGCATAGTTCCAGGCGCCCTGGAACGCGTGCCGGGTCAGCGGCAGGGCGGCCATCTCCGCGTCTTTGATACGGACTCCGGTCGGGTAGGTGTTGGTGTCGAGTTCGGCCCTCACGCGCAGTCCGGTGCGGGTGGTGGTCGCGGCGATCGACTGCACGATGACTTCGTGGCTGGTCAGCGGGCGGCCGCTCCAGTTCATGGTGATGTGCGAGAACAGCCGGTGCTCGATCTTGTTCCACTTCGAAGTGCCCGGTGGTAGGTGGCACACGGTGATCGTCAGCCCGGTTTCAGCGGCGAGTTGAGCCAGCTTGAGCTTCCATGCCCGGGTGCGGTAGCCGTTGGATCCGCCGGCGTCGGCGGTGATCAGGAGCCGTGTCGCTCGCGGGTAGGCGGTCTGGCCCTGGTCGTGCCACCAGCGGCGGATCGATTCCACGGCGAACGCGGCGGTGTCGTGATCGGTGCCGACGTTGACCCAGCCGGTGTTCGCGGTCAGATCGTAGATCCCGTAGGGGACGGCCTTGCCCAGCTGCGGGTCGGCGAAGTCGTGGACGCTGACCGGGACGGGCTCGCCGGCGGGACGCCACTGGCGGCCGCTGTTCTTGAAGTCGCCGACGAGTTCCTTCTTCTTGGTGTCCACGCTGATGACCGGCTGGCCGGCGTCCCGGTGGTGGCGGGCTTGCTCGTTGAGGTAACGGAACTGGGTGTCCCGGTCCGGATGCTGGTTACCCTCGAGCGTCTTCGCGTTGGCCTGCAGGCTGAAGCCTTCCTCCCGCAGCAGGTCGCCCACGGTATCGGCGCTGATCCGGTGCCCGGCCCGGGCCAGCTCCGCCGCGATCGTACGGGTCGATTTCACAGTCCACCGCAGCGGCGACATCGGGTCGCCTCTCTCATCGGGCTCGACCAGCGCCAGCAGTGCCGGCCGCAGCCCCGGGTCCAGATCGGCGACCCGTTTGCGTCCTCCGCCGGGACGCCGGACCCGCCCCAACGGCTCGTCGCCGGATTCCAGCTCGAACACGCCATCGCGGACCGTCGTCTCACTGACCTGGGCCGCCCGAGCGACAGCGCGGATGCCACCATGTCCCAGCAGCCGGGCCTCGGCCCCCATCAACAGCCGTCGCTGCCGCTCGTCCAGATGCGGGAACAACACCGCGAACTTCGCGGAGAGTTGGTCACGGGTCTCGTCCGGGATGCGCATACCAGACCAACGAGCCCCAGGTCGGGAAGCAACACCTTGATGATCTGCAAGCCCTAATAGGACTCCGTTAGGTTGTTCTTGATCTTGGGGTGGTGTGTGTCGTTTCCGGCAGGGGTCGCTGGCAGGTTGTGCAGATGCCGGTCCAGCACCTC
>NZ_JBSGZI010000160.1:0-11165 GCF_053610945.1 Streptomyces sp. NPDC054849 | reverse complement strand
GTCATGGGCAGGGGGGCCACGCCACGCCCCGGGTTACGTCCTGCGGCCGCGGTGCTGGCGGTGGCCGCGCTCGCGGTGGCCACGGTCCTGGTGGGCGACTCCCTCACCGGGACGCCCGGGACCTGCCGGGACGGCGGGACCCAGGCCGACCACCAGCTCGCCCCCGCCCCGGCGTCCAAAGGTCTCGAAGACGTCCGGCCGGCAGCGTTCGCCGTCGAACCTGCTATCTGGATCAGCTTTCCCCCCGGTCACAACGTTCCGTTCAGCTTCCCGTCGGGCACGAGCTCGCCGACGCCGGACGCCTCCCCGACGCCGGACCCGTCGCCCACGCCGAGCCCGTCCGCAACACCGTCCCCGACCCCCTCGCCGAGCAAGTCGGGCCGCTGCACGAACAGCAGTACGTAACGGGACTCGCCGCCGAAGCGGTGGATCGAGGAAGGGATCCAGCCGAGGCCGCCCGCCACCGCGCGAGTGGGCCCTCGCCCGGGCGATGTCGCCCTGGCGCGGCGGCACGGAACCGGGCACACCGGGGTAACCCCGAAGTGGCCAGGCGTTGTTGCCCTCATGGACTAGGTGTTGGACGAGGTGTGGGACGTGCTTCTCGACGGGGTCACGGAGCCTCGCCTGAAGCTGATCAGCGAAGACGAGGCCCGGCCGTGAGGTAGCTGCGGGCCGCGGTCTCGCTGGTGCCGAGCGCGGTCGCCACCTACTCGATCGGCACCTCCCCGGCGAGGACCTCGCCCGCCGCGTCCCGGCTGACGTGGTCGATCACGTACCGGTGGTCAGCCCGGGCCTGCAACGCGGCCAGCGGCTCCTCGGCGGCCAGGCCGTCGAGCCGGCGGGCGAGTTCGGTGAGGAGCCCAGTGAGCTCCTCAGGCAGTTGGACGGCCGCATCTCGGATCACCGACAGATGCGCGTCGTAGTCCGCGACCGGCGGACAGGTCGACGTCCGCCTCGTGCAGCAGCTTGTCCCTGGGGAGCGTGGTCCAGTCGAGTGGGTACTCGGCCATCCCCCGCCAGCCGCACGAGCAGCTGCCCCGAAGGACCGCGGCCCGGGGCCGGCCGGACCGGCCGTCATAGGCGTGCCACTCGGTCGACAACGGCACGTACGACCCGCTGCCCACGTCGAAGTAGACCGGGCCCGGCTCACTGCCGTCGGCCAGCAGCAGCCCCACCGCCCCTCGTGCGCAGCCCCAACGCCTTGAGCACCCTGTCCACGACGACCCACCCCCCACCGCAGCACGCGACCGGGCCGGCCACCGGCCGGTCCATGAAGTCCAGGCTGCCCCGACCGGCCCGCCCACGCATCGGAATCCCTCGAAAGACCTGCGACCTCCTGGCTCCCTAAGTCCCCTGCAGTTTCGGCCAAATGGTCGGCCTGGCTGGTGCCATCGTCTCCCCGGGTGCTGGGGGCGGCATGCGGCATCGTTAAGATCGCGGGGCTCTATGCGTCCGAAACGTACCGGTGTCGCGACACCGCAGGAATTTTCCAGAGGTGTCATGTCCGACAGGTTTGCCGTTGCCGGGGACCGTATCCCACTGCCCGCCGAGGCACCGCAGGCAGCCCCCGAGCGCGCCCGTCGCCGTAGGACGTTGTGGAGGGGCGGGTCCGGGCGGGCCGCCGGTAAGACTGGGGCCGGGCGTGCGCCGCGAATAGCCGTGCTGGACGGCCTGCGGCTGCTCGCCGCGCTGTCGGTGGTCCTCTTCCACTACCTGGCCGGTTCGGGGACGATCCCCTGGCAGCGGACGGCGGTCGAACTCTTCCCCGCGCTGCAGCGCATAGCCCAGTTCGGCTGGCTGGGCGTGGTCTTCTTCTTCATGATCAGCGGGTTCGTCATCTGCATGTCCGGCTGGGGCAAGTCGCTCCAGCATTTCTGGCAGGGCCGGATCCTGCGGCTGTTCCCGCTCTACTGGGCGGCGGTCGTGCTCTCCTCGGCGGCCGCCCGCCTGGGCCCGCACGTTCCGGGCGAGCCGAGGGTCACCGTCGGCCAGATGCTCACCAACCTCACGATGCTGCACGAACCTCTTGGCATCGACCACGTGGACAACGTCTACTGGACGCTTTGGGTCGAGCTGCGCTTCTACCTGCTCTTCTCGCTGGTCGTCCTGCTGGGAACCAGCTACCGCCGGGTCGCGACCTTCTGCTGGATCTGGGCGCTGGGCTCGGTCCTGGCGCCCGCCTCAGGTATCCCGCTGCTGGACCAGCTCCTGGTGCCCCGCTGGGCGCCCTTCTTCATCGCCGGCATCGCCTTCTACCTCGTCCGCCGGGCGGGTCGGCTCGAGGGTGAGACCTTGGGCATCCTGGCGCTGTCGTGGCTGCTGATGCAGCACCGTCTCCCGGAGATCATGGCGTTCGAGGGGCATGGCATCAATTGGAAGGTCTGCCTGACCACGATCACATTGATGTACCTGCTGATGGCACTCATTGCGCTCGGGAAGCTGGACTGGATCCAATGGCACTGGCTGCCGGTCGCGGGCGCGATCTCCTATCCGCTCTACCTCGTGCACCAGTCGCTTGGCGTGCGGGTGATCTGGCGGTGGAACGAGCAGTGGGGCGCCTGGCCGACCCTACTCGGGGTGATTGCGGGAATGGTTCTGATCGCCTGGCTCCTGCACCGACTGGTGGAGCGGCCGCTCACCCGGCTGATGCGCCGCATGATGGCCTCGCAGGCCGAGCCGTCACAGCAGCTCACATAGAGGAACGGGTCCAAACCCAGAGCAGGCCGTTGCCTGCGTCCGAGGCCATGACGCCCACTAGTTGCTCGCCGCGCAGACAGGGCGAGAACGGGCTATCGGGGCTGACGACGGGCACTATCACCTCTGATGCCGGCTTCGTGGTCCGGGACGGCGTCCCGCTGACGGCCAGCCGCAGCGAAGTGGGTGCAGCGGCTCGATGGTCTGCACCACTGCGCAGACGTGCGCTCCGTTTCCGCTCTGCGGCGGCTACTGGCAGTTCCTCCGCGTCAGAGGCCACCCCTGCCGTGCGGTGGGGTGGCCTCCGGGCGTGTGTCAGAGCTTCCAGAGCTGGTCGGCGTACTGGGGGGCGCAGTCGTACTGCTTGACCACGGCGTCGTTGCCGGCCGCCTGCCACGGGACATAGAGGCAGCGGTTGCTGTTGACGTTACGGATCTGGTAATTGCCGCCGGTGACCGGCTCGATCTTCCATTGCTGGTCGGCGTACTGGGGGGCGCAGTCGTACTGCTTGACCACGGCGTCGTTGCCGGCCGCCTGCCACGGGACATAGAGGCAGCGGTTGGCCCCGGCTGGGACACGCGGCTGGGCTTCGACGAGGTCCAGGCCGTGCTGCTGAGCACGTGGGAGACGGCTGCCGGCCTGCTGCCCGACATCGTCGGTGACCCGGCCGGGCTGTCGTGGGCCGCCCCGCCCACCACCGAACTGCGGATGACGTGCGAACAGCCCGCCGACAACGGCGTCCTGCCGGCCCTGGACTCGCTCGTCGACCTGGCGTCGCTCGGCACGAACGACGGCGGGACCAGGTCGCGGATGGCCGTCACCATCACCGCCGCGCCGGCCATGGGCCGGGCGGAGCGCCAGAGCCTGCTGCGGGAGGCGCTGGTGCACATGGCCCGCGAGTTCGGGTACGTCGACGCGGAGGTGGACGTGGTGTAGCTCGGCGGCCGGACAATGACCGTTCTGATTGGCGTGCCAGGTCAGGAGCCGACAGGGGCAGGCGGCTTCAGGAGCGAGGTCGGAAGGTAGGCGGACCTGGTCTGCAGGTCCCAGCCATGAACCTGCACGGCGAGTGCGGCCAAGGCGATCGCGCCCAGGGGAAGCAGAGTTCCGGGTGCGGGATTCTCACCGACACCGGCACGGTGCTGCGCCAGTCGTTCGTCCAAAGCCCGCTCGAAGGCGCTCTGATCGTCACGGAGCAGAACGCGCAGCAGGCGCTGATCGGGACTCACCGCGTGGGCGGCGTCCAGGGCAAGGGCAGCGTCCAGTCGCTCATCCGTCGATGGCTTGGTCAGCGTCACCTGTGGCCAGTCTCGGGGCAGGTGGCCGCGGGCCGGGGTCAGGTAGGCGCACAGGGCGTCCATGTGTGCGAGGTCGTCCGGTTCGGAGACGGAGTCCCGGCCGGCGTGGGGCAGGTTGTTGTGGAGGGCGGGTGCGAAGTCGCTGCGCAGGACCAGACCGATCGCCCGCCCCCAGTCCTGCACCAGACCGCTGGCGAGGCAGATGTCGAAGGCGTCGATCCATGTGCGGGCGGTGACCGTGTCGGTCGCATCGTGCGTCTCGTCGTAGTCCATCTCTTCACTGGTCAGACGCGTCCTGGTCAGAGGCAAGGGGATCTCCCAGTCGCCTCCAGGAGTGCAGCCCAGGTCCAGCACGCCCAGGCGGCACTCAGCAGCGGTGAGCAGGGCGAGGCGAGTGCGCTCGTCGTCGAGGTCGGGGTCCTGGGTGGTGCGCGCTGCGACGTGGTCGAGCAACTCGTGGCCGAGTTCCTCGAGCATCACGCGCATCGGATAGCCACGCTGATAGACATCCTCGAAACGCTCCTGGACACGGTCCGCCTTGTCGCCAAGGGCCTGTTCCAGGCGCTGCTGGTTCACGGGATGGCGTAGCGCGTGGTTGATCTCCATCCGTGCATCCTGTCAGGCGCCACCGACAGCGCCGCTCTCACGCTTTCCGTCCGGCGACCGCCGGCGACCGCCGGCGACGCGAACTCCGAAGGCTTCCTGGGGGTGCCGAATCACCCCGTGGCGCTCCAGAGCTGCTCGGCGTCGGACCGAACGACGCGCTGATGTTCTGATCGGGCCGCTTCGAGCAGGCGGCGCCAGGAGGTGACCAGCGGCCGGCGCCGCGGGAGGGAGCGCCTTTCCCGCTCAGTCATGCCGTCCCAAACGCCGTGCTCAATGCGATTGTCGAGGGCGTGGGCGAGGCATTCGGTGCGCACCGGGCAGCCGGTGCACAGGGCCTTGGCTCTGTTCTGGGCCGCGCCGTCCACGAAGAGCTCGTCCGGATCTGCGGTTCGGCAGCCGCTCGCTCACCCCAGGTCTCCCGATCTTCCCCGTCCACCCCGACGCCGTCCTCTCCCCGGTCCGGCCCGCCGCCCTCCCCTGGGCAGGCGCAGTCCGTAAACGGTACGGCAAGCGTGCGGGGCATGGGACATCGTCGTGTGACGGCAGCCTTTCGGGTGACGGCAGCCTTGACGAACACCCCGCGCGCCTCGGCTCAACCGGTGCCCGAGCACCCGGGCATGGCGGGCAACGACGCCTCGCCCGTCAGCGCACCGGTACGAATTGCAGATGCCTGGGTTTGGGCATCGATTTCGCATATCTCGGGCGACCATGTCGGACATGATCGCAATAGGTTCGGGATGGGCCGGTGATCAGCCGGTAGGAGTGATGGATAATCGTCAAAACGCTTCTCCGGATACGCGTGCGCCGACTGCCACTGGGGGCTGGAGAGTCGCAGTCGCGCGGCGCCGCACCGTAATGCATGCATTTCGCATGCTTGCCCGAAGGGTTCCCGTGCGTCCCACTCGTGCGACGGTCCTGCTGACCGCAGGTCTCGTCACTCTTCTCGGCGTTCCGGCCGCAACAGCCGCCGATACGTCGAACACCCTCTATGTGAACAACGAGGCCGACTCGAACTGCACCGACACAGGGGCCGGTTCGCAGGCGGTTCCCTTCTGCACGATCTCGACCGCAGCGAAGATCGTCAAGCCCGGTCAGACCGTGCGGATCAAGACATGGACGCACTATGACGAGAACGTCGTCATCGACCGCTCCGGGGAGCCGGGCAAGCCGATCACCTTCACCGCCGACACGGAGGACTTCTCCTCAGCGGCGTACCTGGGATCTGGCAAGAGCCTGACCATCAGTGGCGCCTCCCATGTGGCGGTCCGAGGGTTGCAGATCTACGGCGGCGTTCACGTCCGCCGCTCGACGGATGTCGAGCTGGACCGGCTCTACGTCCGGAACGACGCCTCGGCCGGGCTTGTGGTCGGCGAGGGAAGCGTGGGCGTGCGAGCCATCCGGAGCCGTCTCATCGGTGTCCGTGTTGAGGGCGGAGCCCGGGGCACCGTGCTCAGCCGAAACCACCTCGACATCGGTTTCGAGAGGGGCATCGACGTGATGGACGCCCCGGAAACCGC
Organism: Streptomyces sp. NPDC054849; assembly: GCF_053610945.1. NCBI lineage: Bacteria > Bacillati > Actinomycetota > Actinomycetes > Kitasatosporales > Streptomycetaceae > Streptomyces > Streptomyces sp. NPDC054849. Next base: position 5,050 of record NZ_JBSGZI010000160.1, on the reverse strand, counting down.
CGTCACCAACAACACGCTCGTCAGTGGTTGCGGTACGACCATCTCGGTCCGTGGCGCCGCCTCGTCCGGTTCCGCAGTGTTCAACAACGTGCTCTTCACCTGGCCCACTGACTGCACATCGGCCGAACCCCGCAAGGGCATCGAAGTGGCGGCGAGCGCGACGGCGGGTACCCGCGCCGACTACAACCTGATCACCGGCCCCGAGCTCAAGTCAACGCCCTACACGTGGGGCGGTACCGGTTATCAGACCCCGGCGGCGTTCGCATCCGCCACGGGACAGGGCGCGCACGACATCCTGGCCCAGGACTTCAACGAGGTGGGGGCGAAGGACGGGTCTCCCACCATCGACTCCGGCGACCCGACGGCACCGGGCGTACTGCCCACCGACAGCTACGGGAAGCCGACGGCGGACGATCCGCGCGTGGCCAACACCGGCAAGGACGGCGGTTACATCGACCGCGGTGCCTTCGAGACCCAGGACGTCTTGAAGGGCGTTTCGCTGAGCATCGATCCGGCGTGGGCTCCCGCCGGCACCACGGTGAACGCGACGGCCGTTCCGGACAGCCGCTGGCCCACGGGGCTCACCTACCACTACGACTTCGGTGACGGAACGGCCCCGGTCGTCACGAAGGCGACCACCACCGAGCACGTCTACAGCTCGCCGTGCGCCTGCGCGGCCAAGGTGACGGCGGTCAACGGTGTCGGGGAGAAGGTCTCCTCCCTCGACCGGCCGGCCAAGGTGACCGCGGCTGGTCCACTGACCACGGCTTTCACTGTCACGCCTCTCCTGCCGGCCTCGTCCGACCCGATCACTCACCGCGTTCCGCTGACCGTCTCAGTCGACACCCACGACACCGCGGCTCCGTGGCCGGTGATGAGCACGGACGTGGACTTCGGTGACGGCACGCAGGGACACATCGACGGCCTGGGCGACCTCGGGCACACGTACAAGATGCCCGGCACTTACGACGTGACCGTCACCACGCAGGACGCCAAGGGCGCGAAGTCCACGGCCAAGCGCAGCGTGAAGGTCGACTACGCCCCGTCGGGCTATGTGGCAACCGAACCGTTCCGCCTGCTCGACACCCGTACCACCAACGCGCCCGTCCAGGGCGGGGTGGCCACCCCCGTGGTCCTGCCCGTCGGCCTCGCCATACCGGGTCACGAGCTTTCCGGAAGCATGGCGGTGGCGGTCCTCAACGTGACCGTCACCGGGGCCACCGAGGACACCCACCTCAGCGTCTGGCCCTCGGGCCAGCCCCGCCCGGTCACCTCGAACGTCAACATCAAGGCGGGCGGCACCTCCTCCAACACCGTCACCGTCCCGATAGGCGCCGACGGCAAGGTCTCTGCGCAGCTCAACTCCGGCAAGGCCGCGCTCATCGTCGACTTCGTCGGCTACTACCAGCCCAACATCGGGCAGCGCTTCAGCCCGGTCATCCCGACCCGGGTCGTCGACACCCGCACGACCGGTGGCGCGCTGGGCGGCGGCCAGGCCCGCACGGTGAAGGTCGCCGGTGTGAACGGCATCCCGACCGACACCACGGCGGTTGCCCTGAACCTGACCGGGACCGGTGCGACCGAGCAGGCGCACGTCATCGCCTACCCGGACCCGGCGAAGCGTCCGACGACCTCGAACCTCAACGTGGAGCCGGGCAAGGACAAGTCCAACCAGGCGATCGTCCCGATCGGGCCGAACGGCACCATCACCCTGTTCACCAATTCCGGTTCCACCCACCTGGTCGTCGACGCCGTCGGCTACTACGGCAAGGACGGCAAGGCCCTGTTCACCCCAGTGATGCCCAAGCGCCTGGCCGACACCCGCACCACGGGCAAGGTTGTCCCGGGCGCCACGACCACGGTGAGCGGCCTGCCGGCCAACGCCATCGGTGCGGCTTTGAACGTCACCGCGACCGAGTCCACCGGCCCCGGCTTCCTGACCGTCCACGGGTTCGGCACTCCGCGCACGGACGCGAGCAGCCTCAACACCCTGCCCGGTCTCACCATCCCGAACCACGTCATGACCTCGGTCGGAGACGGCAAGGTCAGCGTCTTCAACAGCTGGGGCGGCAGCAACCACGTGATCACCGACCTGCTCGGCTACTTCACCCAGAGCTAGTAGTGCTTTGTTAGCTGGTGTCGTGGGGCTGTCTGGCGGGTTGCCTGCAGGCTGGGCAGGTGCCGCTCCAGGTGGCGATGAGGTGTTGGAGGAGGTCCAGGGCCTGGTAGAGGGTCAGGCCCTGGCAGGGGCTTTTGGGGTCCTCCGCTGTTCGGTCAGGAACAGGTGGACGGTGGTGACGAGAGTGACGTGGCGGTGCCAGCCGGTGAAGGAGCGGCCCTCGAAGTGGTCCAGGCACAGGACGGTTTTCAGTTCGCGGTGGTCGTGCTCGATCCGCCGACGGGTCTTCGCGAGGCGGACCAGGTCTTTGGCGGGAATGTCGGCGGGCAGGTTGGAGATCCAGTACTTCACCGGTTCCGCTTCACCGTCGGGCCACTGGGCGATCAGCCAGGTGAGGGGGATCGTGCCGTCGGCGGCGGGTTTGGGCCGGCGGCCCGCGAGGCGGACTGGCAGGACTGACTTTGAGGAGCTCCTGGAGGCCGGCGAACCGCGAATTGTCGCTACAGGGCGGTCAGGACTGTGACGGTGCCTCCCGCGAAGGCGCCGGTCTTCTCCGGGATCGTGTGCCGGATGCCGCGTCGTCGCAGGTATTCGCCGCATGGCCCGTTGCTGTAGGCCTTGTCCACTGCGACGCTGTCGGGCTTCATGCGTGGCCTGCCGGGTCCGAGTTTGGGGACGCGCATTCACTCCAGGACCGGCTTCGGCCCAGGTTGCGAGGTAGACGGGGATGAGGGCGGCGGGTAGGTGGCGTTTGGCCGGCCAGACGCGGTTGCGGGCGGTGTTGCGGTAGTAGACCTTGTGTGGCGAGCACTGAGGGCACAAGCCCAAGCTCGCTACGACTCCTGTCCCTGCCACAAGGGGCCCGGCGTGCCGGGCCCTTTCGCCGTAGCGTCTCTCGCAGCGGTCGTCTAGAAGTGGGCCACTCGCTCCGGTTCGAAGGCCGCGACGTCCCATGCCTGTTGTGCCCGTTCCTGGAGCAGGCGGCGGAAGCCCGCCACCGCGTACCGTTCTCCGGTAGCCGAGCCCGGCCCGCGGATGCCGGCGACCTGGGCCATGAGCCGCTGGGGCTGTGGCTGCCAGCCGACGACCAAGACACGCAGACCCAGGCACTCCGCGCGCCGGTGCAGGTCCAGCAGGTGGAGCAAGCCGTCGGAGTCCATGGACACGACGCCGTGCAGATCGATCACGAGGTCCCGCTCGCCGGCCGTGACCTGGTCGAGCGCCCGCTGGAATGCCGCGCCCGCGTCCTCCCCCAGGTTCCCGCTGGCGCCAACCAGTACCGAGCTGCCGCAGCGCTGAACGTCCATGGTGATCAATACCGTCTCCTTCTCGTACCAGAAGGCGGCCTGCCCGTGGGGCCGCCATGCTGGTGCGGTGATCAGGACCGCCCCAGCCCTCCGATGAGGTCTCTCGATTGTCAATGAATACGAGAACTTCAGCGGTGTTGGACACGGGAAGTGGCAGCGACAGTCCCGGATCTCGCTGGCGCTGTCGGAGGAGTCTTCTCTCCTCATGATGATCAAACCGCGAGCGTCAGCGGTCATCCCGGGAAGCCCTAAGCTGTCGCGCGGCGTCCGGCGTAGGCGCGGTTGGACGTGAGCCAATGCCGCCAGTCTTCAATTCGGTCGACGGCATGACGGAGGGCAGGGGGAACCGCGGTGGTTCCTCGGGTTCGTGACCCGGTGGGTGGGGCTCTCACGTTCGACGAGGATCCATCGCAGACCTACCGAGGTGCGGCCGGCGATAAGGAAGTCGGCCATGTAGTGATTAACCTGGTCGGCGGGCTGGGGAATGACAGCCTGGATGCCGCGCCGACGCAGATGCCCGCGAATCGCGTGGGATGAGTGGGCCCGATCCGCGAGGACGGCGACCGGTCGGGTCCTCGGTCTTCCGAGGCTGCTTCGCGGGACCCGGAATTGTCACGACTCCAGGCCCACTCCTGTGACCAGGATCGCTAGCTGGCATTCAGTCACCGATCTGACCTGCATTGATGCCAACCGTATCTCCCCGTCTCAGACCGGAGAGAGGAACTGTTCTTGGCATTTTGGTACAGCAGCGCAGCCAGCCTCAGCCGCAGTACGCCACCGACAGCGCAGCCGGGGGCTGGGGCGCGCAACAGCAGCTCACGCGGCTGCGAAGAGCAGATCAAGACGCCCCGGGCTGGGCAGTCGGGTGCCGGCTGTTTCTAGACCCAGACCTTTCCTCGTTGCAATAGTGGGGCCATGGCTTCCAGGTCCTCCATTAGGCGAGCACATGCGGCCTCCCTGCCCACAAGCCCGGAGTGAGCATTTCGTTCAGGTACCGGTCGAGCGCCGAGCGCTGCCTCTGCAGTGTCCAGCCCGGGTCATCCAGATGCCGCCAGGCAGCGGAACGGACCGAAGGTGTGGCGGTTGGTGGATCTCCATCCCCACCTCACCCGGCTTGAGGTTTCTGTGCCCAGGTGGGCGCACCCATGGGGCGTCCAGGCCGGCGAGCTGTAGCAGCTCGGCGAGTGCGGGGCCCGATGTCTCGACGCTGCGGAACTCGTTGACGTCGTCGAGTGCCGCCACCACGGCGGCCCGCTGCCGGGTGCATCGCTGCCGCACTGGCGCGCTACTCGTCTCACCAGGCACAGTCGCCACGACGTCCCCCTCCAACAGACACGCATGGTCTTTGCGCAGGCCGCGCATCGGTACCTCACCCTTCCCAAGCGCGGGAGACGAAGCAAAACCGATACTCGGGACAATGCACCACGAGCACCGACAACCTCACCGCAGCGCGCGGTGAGGTTGATGCCATGCGGCATGAGGTTGCCCAGAACGACGTCCATCCCCGAAACTTCGGGCGCGCCGTACGCTCACTTGCTACCGAGTGCCTTCTGGAGGTTCTTGAGGTTGGACCGCATGACCTCGAAGTAGTCAGCGCCCTGGGACTTGTCGGTGATTCCCTCGA
>NZ_JBSGZI010000159.1:0-11492 GCF_053610945.1 Streptomyces sp. NPDC054849 | reverse complement strand
GTGCTCGCCCGGGGGGCGCGGGGGGGGGGGGGGGGGGGGGGGGGGGGGGGGGGGGCCCCCCCCCCCCCCCCCCCCCCCGCCGGAGCGTGAGCGGTCAGACGAGCTTGGCGCTCAGGGTGATCGTCGTACCGGTCAGGGCCTGGCTGACCGGGCAGTTCTTCTTGGCGTCCTCGGCCGCGGCGACGAAACCGTCCTCGTCCAGGCCCGGCACCTCGCCCTCGGTGGTGAGGTGGATGCCGGTGATGCCCTTGCCGGGTACGAACGTGACGGCGGCCGAAGTGGTCAGCTTGGCCGGCGGATTGCCCGCCTTCGCCAGCACGTTCGAGAACGCCATGTTGAAGCAGCTGGAGTGCGCGGCGGCGATGAGCTCCTCCGGGCTGGTCCGTCCGTTCGCCGCCTCGTCGGTGCGCGCCGGCCAGGAGACCGGGTAGCTGCCGAGGCCGGACGAGTCGAGGGTGACGACGCCCTTGCCCTCGAACAGGTCGCCTTCCCATACGGCGTGGGCGTTGCGTGTGGCGGCCATGGTGGATCCCTTCGTAGAAGTGGGAACGGCCGGGCCCCCGGAAGGGCCCGGCCTTCCCAAACCTACTGGGACACCAGGGGTTTCGCGTCGCGCGCCAGCGCGGTGAGCCGCGATATGGCGCGGAAGTACTTCTTTCGATAGCCGCCGTTCAGCATGTCCTCACCGAACAGCTTGTCGAAGGGGACCCCGGAGGCCAGGACCGGAATCTCGCGGTCGTACAGCCGGTCGGCCAGCACCACCAGCCGCAGTGCCGTCGACTGGTCCGGGACCGGGCCGACGTCGGTCAGGCAGACCGCCGTGATCCCGTCGGTCAGCGCGCCGTAGCGGCTCGGGTGGACCCGGGCCAGGTGTTCCAGCAGGCCCGGGAAGTCGTCCAGGCTCGCGCCCGCGGTCGCGTAGGCGGCTTTGGCGACCTGCTCGTCCGAGAACGGCGCCGGCGCCTCCGGCAGGCCGCGGTGGCGGTAGTCCTGGCCGTCGATCCGCAGCGGCCGGAAGTGCGCCGACAGCCCCTGGATCTCCCGCAGGAAGTCGACGGCGGCGAAGCGGCCCTCGCCGAGCTTGCCGGGCAGCGTGTTGGAGGTGGCGGCCAGCGCCACGCCCTGCTCGACGAGGCGGCTGAGCAGCGAGGACACCAGCACGGTGTCGCCCGGGTCGTCGAGTTCGAATTCGTCGATGCACAGCAGCCGGTGCCCGCCCAGGGTCTGCACGGTCTGCTGGAAGCCGAGCGCGCCGACCAGGTTGGTGAGCTCCACGAAGGTGCCGAAGGCCTTGAGCGCGGGCTCGGCCGGGGTGGCGTGCCACAGGGAGGCGAGCAGGTGGGTCTTGCCGACGCCGTAGCCGCCGTCGAGGTAGACCCCGCGTGGGGCGGTGGGGGCCGCCGGCTTCTTGGAGAACCAGCGCTTCCTGCCCGCGCCGCTCGCGTGCGCCCCGCCCAGCCCGGCGGCGAAGCCGCTCAGCACGGTGACGGCCTCGGACTGGCTCGGCTGGGTGGGGTCCGGGTCGTACGTGTCGAAGCGAACCGAGTCGAACCGCGGCGGCGGCACCATCTCGGCCACCAGCCGTTCGGGCGCCACCCGGGGCTCGCGCGCGCACAGGGCCTCGGGGCCCGCGTCGGCTATCGGAGGCCGGCCGGAGGTGTAACCGGAGGTGGAGAGTGATGTCGACACAGCCCTTAACTCTACGGGGCGTGGCACACTGCACCGATGCGCCGCCTGTTCCCTGTGACCGATCAGACACCAGCCCCGCCCGGGGACCGGACCGACCGGGAGTGGTCGCTCGACGAGCTCGCGGACGCCTACGCGTACCCCGCCCTGGGGGCGGACGGGCACTGGCTGCGGGCGAACATGGTGTCCACCCTGGACGGGGCCGCCCAGCACGACGGCCGCTCGCAGCCCATCTCCGGCGAGACCGACATGCGGATCTTCGGCACCCTGCGGGCGCTGGCCGATGTGGTGGTCGTCGGAGCGGAAACGGTTCGCCAGGAGGGTTACCGCCCGGCCCGGGCCCGGGAGGCCTTCGCGGCCCGCCGCGCCGCCTCGGGACAGGGCCCCGCCCCCGCGATCGCCGTGGTCACCGCGAGCCTGGAGCTGGACTTCTCGCTGCCCCTGTTCACCTCCCCGCTGGTGCCGACCCTGGTGGTCACCGGCGCCGCGGCGCCCGCCGACCGGGTGGCCGCGGCCGTGAAGGCCGGGGCCGAAGTCGTGGTGGCCGGTGACGGCGCGGCCGTGGACGCCGCCCGGGCGGTGCGGGAGCTCGCCGCGCGCGGGCTGCGCCGCCAGCTCACCGAGGGCGGGCCCCGGCTGCTGGGCCAGTTCGTGGCCGCCGACGCCCTGGACGAGCTGTGCCTGACGATCTCGCCGATGCTAACGGCGGGCGGCGCGCAGCGGATCGCCGCAGGGCCCTCCGTCACGGTTCCGCACCGGCTCGCGCCCGCCTGCGTACTGGAAGAGGCCGGGTTCCTCTTCACGAGCTACCGTCGGATCTGACAAGGGGCGGAATTTGTCGTTCCGCTTTGCTTCCGCTGGGCACATGACTGGGCAGACATATCTGCGCAAGGCCCCGCGCGACAGCGGGGCAGGATGGTTTCCGCAGGGGCCGGCCGGCCGGCCTCGGCCCATGAAGGAGAGGGCGTCCGTGTTCACGAGCGTATTGATGATCGAGCAGCCGCTGACCCCGGTGGACGTGGACTTCGTCACCACCCTGCACGGAGACGACCCGGTCTCCTTCGTCGTCCTCATGCAACCCAGGGGCGACCAGGACCGACTGCTGCGCGCCATCGACGACGTAGCGCTCGGTGAGCTCCCCGAGGCCATCCGTGAGGGTGACGAACCCGAGGGCGAGGCCGCCCGCGGCCCCGCCGCACACGCCCTCGCGCACTCCCTGAACGCCCTGCGCCAGAAGGGTGCCAGCGCCACCGGGCAGCTCGTCGAGAACCACCCCCTCGACAAACTGAAGTCCGTCGTGGACGAGACCGGCGCCGACGAGGTGATCGTCCTGACCGCCCCGCACTTCGTGGAGGAGTTCTTCCACCGGGACTGGGCCTCCCGCGCCCGTCACAAGGTCGGCGTTCCGGTGCTCAAGCTCTTCGCCCACAACGAATAGGCTGGGGCCCCAGAGCCCACCGCCCACAAGTACCGCACGCACTCGATCCTGGAGCGACCTGAATGAAGCCCGGCCTGCCGACCGCCATGGAACGGCCCCACTTCATCGGCATCGGCGGCGCCGGCATGTCCGGCATCGCGAAGATCCTCGCCCAGCGCGGCGCGCAGGTGGCCGGCAGCGACACCCGCGGCGACTCCGAGACCGCCGAGGCGCTGCGCGCCCACGGCGCCACGGTCCACGGCGGGCACGCGGCCGGCAACCTCGCGGCCGACTCCACCTGCGTCGTCGTCTCCAGCGCCATCCGCGCCGACAACCCCGAGCTGGCCCGCGCGGCCGAGCTCGGCATCCCCGTCGTGCACCGCTCCGACGCCCTCGCCGCCCTGATGGACGGGCTGCGCCCGATCGCGGTCGCCGGCACGCACGGCAAGACCACCACCACCTCGATGCTGGCGGTGTCCCTCTCGGCCCTGGGCCTGGACCCCTCGTACGCCATCGGCGGCGACCTGGACGCCCCGGGCTCCAACGCCCACCACGGCGAGGGCGACATCTTCGTGGCCGAGGCGGACGAAAGCGACCGCACCTTCCACAAGTACACCCCGCAGGTCGCGATCATCCTCAACGCGGAGCTCGACCACCACGCGAACTACGCGTCGATCGACGAGATCTACGAGTCCTTCGAGACCTTCGTCGGCAAGATCGTGCCCGGCGGCACCCTGGTCGTCGCCCACGGCCAGGAGGGCGCCGCCGAGATCGCCCGACGCGTCGCGGGCAGGGAGGGCCTCACCGTCGTCACGTACGGCGAGGAGCAGGACGCCGACGTCCGGATCACCAAGATCACCCCGCGCGGCCTGACCAGTGAGGTCACCGTCGTCCTGGACGGCCGGATGCTCACCTTCACCGTCTCCGTCCCCGGCCGCCACTACGCGCACAACGCCGTCGCGGCCCTCGCCGCGGGCGTCGCCCTCGGCATCCCGGCCCACAACCTGGCCTCCGCGCTCGGCAAGTACACCGGTGTCAAGCGCCGCCTCCAGCTCAAGGGCGAGGCCGCGGGCGTCCAGGTCATCGACTCCTACGCGCACCACCCCACCGAGATGACCGCCGACCTGGAGGCCATCCGCGGAGCCGCCGGGGACTCCCGGATCCTGGTCGTCTTCCAGCCGCACCTCTTCTCCCGCACCCAGGAGCTGGGCAAGGAGATGGGCCGGGCGCTGGCCCTCGCCGACGCCTCCGTGGTCCTGGACATCTACCCGGCCCGCGAGGACCCGATCCCCGGCATCACCAGCGAGGTCATCATCGCGGCCGCCCGCGCCGCGGGCGCCGACGTCACCGCCGAGCACGACAAGGCGGCCGTCGCCGACGTCATCGCGGGAATGGCCAAGCCCGGCGATCTCGTTCTCACCATGGGCGCGGGCGACGTCACGGACCTCGGTCCGGCCATCCTCGCCCGCCTGACGAACTGACGGCAGGACGAGGGAGCGGGAGAGCGATGTCGTACGAGGTCGAGAAGACGGACGAGCAGTGGCAGGCGGAGCTGACCCCGTCCGAGTACCAGGTGATGCGCCTCGCCGGCACCGAGCCGGCGTTCCGGGGTGAATACACGGACACCAAGACGGAAGGTGTCTACTCCTGCCGGGGCTGCGGGGCCGAGCTGTTCCGCTCCTCGGAGAAGTTCGACTCGCACTGCGGCTGGCCGTCCTTCTACGACCCGAAGGACACCGACGCGGTCGAACTGATCGTCGACCGCTCGCACGGCATGATCCGTACCGAGGTCCGCTGCGCGACGTGCGGCTCCCACCTGGGCCACGTCTTCGAGGGAGAGGGCTACCCCACCCCCACGGACCAGCGGTACTGCATCAACAGCATCTCTCTGCGCCTGACCCCGGCCTCCGACGAGGCCTGATCCCCCGGCACGTCCAAGGGCCCTCCCGACCGCATACCGGTCGGGAGGGCCCGCCCATGCTCGGGGGATGTGTCGCGCAGGTGGCCGGAACCCTCCCGTCCTGATGTCGAGGACATCGCGGTTCGAATCCGATCCGGACTCTGGCCTGGGGCGATCCGACGCCGATAGCACGCATCGCCACCGAAGACACCTATCCGATTTTTCGATGTGTCTGGTTATGATCGGCACCCTCAGATCCCGTCACGGCCGGACCGGTTGTGGCCGACCCTTTTTCGGCACCGTGCCCGGTCCGGCCGCCCGGCCCGCCCCCGACGTCCCTCCGCCGTCCCCCGCACCCGAGGACCGATGCCTCCCATGGAACCCGAAGGCGTACGAGGGCAGTCGACGGCCCGTCGGTGGAGAACCGTGCGGCTGCGCACCCTGCTCATCTGGCTGGCCGTGGTCCCCACCGTGGCGATGGGCACCCAAGTGGCGCTGAGCGCCCAGCGGTTGCTGGCCCAGTCGGAGCAGCTGCGGGCCGACGTGGTGGCCGCCGAGCGGGTCGGCGCCCCGCTCTACACCCTCATGACCGACGTGCAGGCCGAGCGGACGGCGACCGCCGCCCAGTGGGCGGGCACCGACGGGGCCGAGGACGACCTGCGCAAAAGGCGCGCGGCCACGGACCTCGCCGCGGCCGAGTTCCGCGGACTGGCGGGCGACCCCGACCGGTCCTTTTCGGAAGTGACCCGCCAGCTCGACAAACTGGCCGCGTACCGGCAGCGCGCGGACACCCGCAGCGGAACCGCCGACAGCACCCTGGCCTACTACTCCGACGTGATCGGCAAGGTCATCCAGGTCTACCAGCAGGAGTTCAGCCACGCGGAGGACGCCGAACTCGCCCAGGCGAGCCGGCCCGTGGTGGCCATGCTCCAGGCCGCCGAGATGGTGGCGCGCGAGGACACCGTCCTGGCCCTGGCCGGGCCGTCCGGAGAACTGACCTTCGCCGGCTACGACCAGTTCATCAGCGCCCTGGGGGCTCAGCGGTACCTGCACGAGGCGTCGATCGTGCCGCACCTGGCGGCGCGGGACCAGCGGTTCTACGAGCGGGTCGTCGGGTCCGCGGACTGGCAGACGAAGACGCGCATCGAGAACGCGGTCCTCTCCGGGCACAAGGACAGCGTCTCCGGCATCAGACTGCCGGCCGACGTCGGCGACTGGCCGTCCGCGCACACGAACTTCTCGGTGCAGATGACCACGCTCAACATCGACCTGGCGCGCGACGTGCTCCGGCGCGGCGAGGCCAAGGCCGCGGCACTGCAGACCGAGGTCGCCTGGCTGATCGGTGGAAGCGCCGGCGGGCTGCTGGCCGTCGTGGTCGTGGTCGTGCTCACCACCCGGTCGGTGCTCCGCCGTCTGCACGACCTGCACGAACGCACGGTGACCGTCGCCGAGGAGACCCTCCCCGACGTCGTCGCCCGGCTCCAGCGCGGGCAGTCCGTCGACGCCGACGCCCTGCCCGCGGTGACCGGCGACGGGGACGAGGTCGGGCGCATCAGCGACGCGTTCGCCCGGGTCGTCGCCGTATCCGTCGACGGGCACCGCCAGCTCGCCGCCGAGCGCCACGGATTCGGTCTGTTCGCCTCGGGCATCGCCTCCCGCACCGGAAACCTGGTCAGCCGCCAGCTGAGCCTCACCGAGGACCTGCAGGACACCTTCGGCCACGACGAAGCGCTGCTCGCCCAGTTGATGCGGGCCGACCAGCTGACGGTGGGCATGCGACGGCAGATCGAGAACCTGCTCATCCTGGCGGGCGGCGAGGTCCCCGACCCGCACACCGAGCCGATGCGCGTCGCCGACCTGCTCCGCGAAGCCGCCGCGGAGGTCGAGGACTTCCGTCGCATCGAGCGGCAGGCCCTGGACGAGACCAGCGTGGAACCGCGTGCGATCAGCCAGATCAGCCACCTGCTCGCGGAGCTGCTGGACAACGCCACCCGGTTCTCCCCGCCCCGCTCGAAGGTCGTCATCCGCGCCGAACTGGTCGCGGAGGGGCTGTCGGTGGAGATCGAGGACTGCGGGCCGCGGGTGAGCCCCGAGCGCTACGAGGAGATGAACGGGCGCCTGCACCAGGCCCCGCCGTACTCCGTCCTCGCGCAGAACGCGCACCGGCTCGGGCTGTTCGTGGTCGGCCACCTCGCCGACCAGCTCCAGGCGACGGTCACGCTGCGCCGCTCGGTGTTCGGAGGGACGTCCGCCGTGGTGATCCTCCCCGGGGAACTGCTGGTGGCGACCGGAGCGGAGACCCCGCGCGAGCCCGCGCGGCCGGTCCCGCCTCAGGCCCCGGCCCCCGAGACGCCGACCCCGCCGCCGGCCGCCGCCACTCAGCCCGAGCAGCTGGAGCAGCCCGATCAGCCCGAGCAGGAGCGCGAGACCGCGCCGGAGCCGGTCCTGCACACGAGCGCCGGTCTGCCCAGTCGCCGTACGAAGGCACTCGCGCCCGTGGCCGTGCCCGCGCTCCGGCCGGATCCTGCGGACGGCCCCGCGCGCCCGGCCCTCCCCGAGCGCGTCCCGCAGACCCACATCGCCGACCAACTGCGCGCGCCCCGCGCGCCGCAGACGCCCGTCCGGCCGGACACCGAGACACCCGAAGAGGTGGCCGACGCCTGGGCGGACTACGAACAGGGGACCCAGACAGTGGAAGAAGAGCTCCGACGGGATCAGCCATGACCACCTCACCGAACACCGCCGCATCCAACGACGCCGTCTACAGCGTCCTCGACAACAACCTGAGCAGGATCGCGGGCATCCAGGGAGCCGTGCTCCTGTCCAACGACGGAATCCGGCTCAGCGCCTACCTGCTGGACCAGCCCCAGGCCGAGCGCATGGCGGCCGCGGCCTCCGGCATCGCCTCGACGATGAAGGCGATATCGCGGGAGATCGACGGCGGCGGCGTCATCCGCCAGCTCGTCGAGATGGACGACAGGTACCTCTGCATCGTGGGATGCGGTGAGGGCAGCACGCTCATCGTGGTGACCTCCCGCAAGGCCCGCCTCGGCGAGCTGGGCGGCGAGGCCGTACGCACCGCCCAGGCACTCGGCGAGTGGCTGGGCACCCCCGATCGCGCCCAGGTGCCGACCTCGTAATGCCGCAGGACGAGCAGCCCGCGAGCCGCCGCCGTACGCGGCTGTACGCCCTGACCGACGGACGTACGGACGCTGCGCACACCGTCCTCACCATGGACACCACGATCACGGCGGCGGCCGTCGACGACGCGCAGGGCGCACTCCCCACCGAGTGGCAGGAGATCCTCGCCATGTGCGCGCCGCCGGGCGGGCGGGCGGTCGCCGAGATAGCGGCGCGGATGCACATCCGCCTCACCCCGATGACGCTGCTCCTCGGTGAACTCGCCGACCGCGGGCTGATCCACCACCGGCCGCCCCTGGCGGCCTCCGACACCACCGACGTCCACCTGCTCATGAGAATCAGGGACAACCTTGCCCGGATATGACACGCCCGCCTCCCGGGAACCGGCCCCGGTCAAGATCCTCATCGCCGGTGGGTTCGGAGTCGGCAAGACGACCCTGGTGGAGACGATCTCCGAGATCGAGCCGCTGCGCACGGAGGAGCGGCTGACGGCCGCGGGCGTCGGCGTCGACGACCTCGACGGCATCGAGTCCAAGACGGTCACCACCGTGGCCATGGACTTCGGCCGGCTCACCCTCACGGACGCCGGAGTCGTCCTCTACCTCTTCGGCACCCCGGGCCAGGAACGCTTCTGGTTCATGTGGGACGACCTGCTGAACGGGGCGCTCGGGGCGATCGTGCTGGTCGACACCCGGCGCCTCGACCGCAGCTTCCCGGCGGTCGACTTCTTCGAGAGCCGGCAACTGCCCTTCGTGGTCGGCGCGAACTGCTTCCACGGCGAACAGCCGTACACGGCGGAGGAGATCGGAGCGGCCCTGCACCTGCGCGATCCCGACACGCCCGTCCTCATGCTCGACGCCCGCTCCCGTGCCGACGTCCGCGCCTCCCTGCTCTCGCTGCTCGACGTGCTCATCGCCAAGGCGCAGGCGCCGGAGGCCGTCAGCGGCTGACCCCCGGACCGGGCGCGCCCGCCGAAGCCCCCGAGGCCACGGACGCCAGGTAGTCCGCCAGGGTCCGGCCCGGAGTCCAGCCCCGGGACCGGGCCCGGGTGAGGTCCAGGACGACCGGGTGGGCCAGCTGGTCCACCGCGTAGCGGCTGAGGGCCGGCTCGGCGCGCGCCACGGCCTCCGCGATCCGGGCCGCCGTACGGGCCACGGGCAGCGGGAGGTGACGGATCCGGGCCCGGACGCCGTGGGCGCGCAGGACCGCCCGGACCGCGGCGTCGCGGGCGTACGGCTCCGCGTCGGCGATGTTGTACGCGCCCGGCGGCCATGCGGGAGCCGCCAGGCAGGCGTCCGCAAGGTTCTCCACCGCGGTGAGGCTGAGCGGTACGTCCGGGCCCGGCAGCAGCAGGGTGCCCGCCCGGACCCGTGACAGCAGCCGCGGCAGCAGCGCGGTGTCGCCCGGGCCGTAGACGGCCCGGGGGCGCAGAACCACCGCTCCGGCGGCGAGGGCGAGGTCCTCGCCCGCCGCCTTGGTCCGGCCATAGGCGTTCAGCTGCCCGGTGCGCGGGTGCTCCTCGCCGACCAGACTCCGGTCCGGGCGCGGATCGTAGACGCTGGCGCTGCTCACCCACACCAGAGGGCGTCCGCCCGCCGCCCGGAGAAGCCGCTCCGTGCCGTCCACGTTGACCGCGTGCATCTGCGCTTCGGCCGGGGAGCCGGGGGCGGGGTCGCCGACGGCTGCGGCGCAGTGCACCACCACGTCGACCCCCGTGAGGTCCGGATCGGCCTGTGCGGCGTCCCAGTGGCGGTGCTCGCCGAGGGGGCCGGGCCGGCGTCCCACGCACACCACCTCCGCCCCGTGCGCGGCGGCCGCCCGGGCCACGTGTCCGCCGCAGAAGCCGCTCGCCCCGGTGACCGCGATGCGGATGCTCATGCGCCCGCCCTCACCCTCAGCGAGCGCCAGGCGGGCAGGGCGGCCCGCCGGTCCACCCGGGCCCGCGTCACGACGGGCCGGTACAGGGCCAGCTCCTGCAGTACGTCGGCCAGCTGGACGCGCGCCAGACGGGCCCCGGGGCAAGTGTGCGGCCCGGCCCCGAACACCAGCTGGGCGGTCCCCGGCCCGGCCGGCCGGCGGGCGTCCGGGTCGCGGCGGTGCGCCTCGGCGGCGTGCCGGGCCACCAGCAGCAGCCGGTCGTCGCCACGCACCGGGCAGCCACCGACGACCCCGCCCGCCGCGGCCACCCGGGGCAGCAACGGCGAGGCTGCGGTGACCCGCAACAACTCGTCCGCGAGCACCGGTCGCAGCCGGGCGTCGGCGGCGTCCTCCCACAATCCCGCGTCGGCGCACCAGGCCACGGCCCGGGGCAGCGCGGCGACGGTGGTGTTGACGGCGGCCACGGCCACCATCGCGCGCAGCGCCTGATCGCCGGAGCCGGAGCCGGAGCCGGAACCGGTGCTGGAGCCGGTGCCGGTGCCTGAGTCCGCGCCGGCGGCCGAACCCGAGGGCGTGCCGGGGCCAGGGGAGGGGGAGGGGCAGAGGCCCGTGCCCGCGCCCTTGTGCACACCGGTCCCCGTCCCCGAACCCGTGGAGTCCAGCAGCGCGCTCAGGCGCTCCGCGGTGCGGATCGCGGCCGACTCCGCGCCGGGTCTGCGTGGCCCGGGCAGGTGGCTGCGCACGGAGGCGGCGGCGGCTTCCGCGGCGGCCTCCGCCACCGCACGGGGATCGGCCTGCGAGCCCAGCAGGGCGCACACCACCGCCCCGGACAGCTCCTGTGCCAGCTCCACGAGATCCACCTCCCCGCCCTGGGCCAGCGGCGCGAGGCGGCGTACGAGCAACGGCCGCCACACCGCGCGGAGTTCCTCGACCCCGGCCGCGCCGAGCCCGCCCGCGAGGCTCCGCCGGTCCGCCCGGTGCCCGCCGCCCTCCTGGTCGAACAGCACGCCCCCGCCGTCGCGCAGAGCGGCGCGCGCGGCCGCGCCCGTCGTTCCGGCCGCCGTCCGGTCGAGCGGCAGCCGGGTCAGCGCCTCCCGGTAAGCGGCCGCGTCGTGCACCAGCAGGGTCCGGCCGAGCCGGCGCACCGGCCGCCCGCGGGTGGCGGCGAGCAGTCCGAACAGCACGGGATGGCTGCGCAGATAGACCCGGCGGTCGCGCCGCCGGGCCCGCGCGTGGGACGTGGTGCTCATCGGGGGTGTACCTCCGTGGAATCGGCGGGCCCGGGGGCAAAGCCCGGGGGAAGGCGGGGAAACAGGGGAAGGCCGGTAGGGCGGGGAATGAGGGGAAGGCCGGCAGGGCGGCGCAGGCCGGACAGGCCGGACGGGTCGGACGGGTCGGACGGGCCGGACGGGCCGGGCGCGGGGCCCGCGGGCCCGGCCGGGGACTTGAAGGCCCCGGGCCCCGCGGCCC
>NZ_JBSGZI010000158.1:0-11628 GCF_053610945.1 Streptomyces sp. NPDC054849 | reverse complement strand
CAATAATTACTCCGCGGGCCGCTTCTTTTGTTTATACTACACCGGCCGCACCGCCCGTCCGCGCCCGGGCACCCCCCCCCCCGCAAACCCCCGCGCGCCCCGCCCGGCGAAACCCGGCGGGGGCGCTCGGCGCCGGGACGGAGGCTGCGCCTCCGTCCCATGAGCGGTAGGCCATGTCGGACTCGAACCGACAACCAACGGATTAAAAGTCCGCTGCTCTGCCAATTGAGCTAATGGCCCTCCAGGGTGCTCACCCCAGAGCATAGCCGGACAGCGCCGCTCAGCCGATCGGGTATCGACCGACCGGCCTGTCGCCGTCACTTCACAGGCGCACCGGACGCCGGGGCGCGGACGGGACACCGGTGGCTGTGACGTTCCCGGAGGCCCTGAATCGGCGCCCTTCGTCCACTGATGCGGCAGCGGAGCGAGCGTCAGTTCGACGGGGTGCCGTGGGTCCTGCGGCGGACGGTACGGCCGTGAGGGCGCCGTGGCCGTGGCCGGCGCGCGTGGCGGCGTCCGGCACCATCTGACCGTTGCATGCGTCCCACGCACGAACAGGGCCCCCACGACCGGAGTCGCGGGGGCCCTGTCAGGGGTTCAGCTCAGCTGTGATCAGCCGTTGCGCTTCCAGCGCGGCTTGTCGTCACGACGGCCGCCGCCGAAGCCGCCGGTGGAACCGGAGCCGGACGGACGGTTGTCGTCGCGGCGGCCGTACGGACGGTCGCCGGCGCCGCCGGCGCGGAAGCCACCGGAGGGACGGTCGTCACGACGGTCACGGTTGAACGGACGGTCGCCGCCGGAGCGGAAGCCGCTGCCGGAGGTGCGGTCGTCACGGTTGTACGTGCCGTTGCCCGTGGACGGGCGGTCGCCACCGGAGCGGAAGCCACCGGACGGACGGTCGTCACGTCGGAAACCACCACGGTCGCCACCACGGTCATCGCGGTTGAAGCCACCCGACGGACGGCCGCCGCGGTCACCGCGGTCGTCACGGCGGAAGCCGCCACGGTCGCCGCCACGGTTGTCGCGGTCACCCCCGCGGTTGTCGCGGCGCTCGAAGTTGCCGCGGTCGTCGCGCTGGGCGCGCTGCTCCTCGCGGCGCTCCTGCGCGGCCAGCTCGGCGGCAGCGGCGGCGGCGGCAGCCGCGACCTCGGCCTCGGCGGCCTCGGCCACCTCGGCGACAGCGGCCTCCGGGTCCTCGCCGCGCTCACGGGCGGAGCGGGCGACCAGGCGGTCGGCCTCCTCGCGCAGCTCGACGGCACGGCGCGACAGGCGCTCAAGCTGCTTGGTGAGCTCGGCGACCTCACGCTCGGCCTGCTTGGCGGCGTTGTTCGCGGAGTCGGCCTGGACCTCGGTCAGCGAACGGGCACCGGTGATCTCGGCGACCTCCGGCTCGAAGGCGCCGGCGCCCTGGACGATGTGGCGCGAGGCGTCGACGCCCGCGTCCTCCATCAGGCGGAAGATCTGGCGCCGCTGGTGCGGCAGCGCCAGCGACACGACGACACCGGACTTGCCGGCGCGAGCCGTACGGCCCGAGCGGTGCAGGTAGTCCTTGTGGTCGCCGGCCGGGTCCACGTTCAGGACCAGGTCGATGCCGTCGACGTGGATGCCGCGGGCGGCGACGTCGGTGGCGACGAGCGCGTTGACGTAGCCGTCCTTGAAGTCGGCGAGGACGCGGGTACGGGCACCCTGCGTCATGCCGCCGTGCAGCGCGTCGGCCTTCACGCCGGCCTCGACGAGCTGCTCGGCGATGCGGTCGGCGCCCAGCTGGGTGCGGACGAAGATGATGGTGCGGCCCTTGCGGGCGGCGATGGCGGCCGTGACCGGCGCCTTGTCCTTCGGCTTCACGACGAGCACGTGGTGCGTCATGGTCGTGACGTTGCCCTGGGCGCTGTCGACCTCGTGCGTGACGGGGTTGGACAGGTAGCGCTTGACCAGGGTGCCGATCTCGTTCTCCATGGTGGCGGAGAAGAGCATGCGCTGGCCGCCGCCGGGGATCTGGTCGAGCAGCTCGGTGACCTCGGGCAGGAAGCCCAGGTCGGCCATCTGGTCGGCCTCGTCGAGGACGGCGATCTTGACGTTCTCGAGGGAGCAGGCGCCACGGTTGATGATGTCGCGCAGGCGGCCCGGGGTGGCGACGAGGACGTCGACACCGCGCTCCAGAGCGTAGATCTGGTTGCTCATGGAGGTACCGCCGCAGACGACCTTCATCTTCAGGCCGAGGACGTCGCCGTAGGGCTGGAGGGCGTCCGCGACCTGCATCGCGAGCTCACGGGTCGGCGTGAGGATGATCGCGCGGGGCTTCTTCTTCTCGGTGTGACCGCCGGCCAGCGAGGCCAGGGTCGGCAGACCGAAGGAGAGGGTCTTGCCGGAGCCGGTGCGGCCGCGGCCGAGGATGTCCTTGCCGGCCAGGGCGTCCGGGATGGTCGCGGCCTGGATCGGGAAGGGGGCGGTGACGCCGTTCTGGGCGAGCTTGCGCACGATGCCGTCGGGCAGACCGAGGTCGCCGAAGGTGATCGTGGGCTCCGCGTCAGCGTCGGCGTCGGCGTCGTCGAAGTCGTCGGCGGAGTCCTCGAAGGACTCGTCGGACTCGTCGGACCCGTTGGCCGCTACGTCGGCCTCAAGGGCCTCGATGATCTCGTCGGCCTCTGCGGCCTCGATGGCCTCGGTGACCACGAGGGCCTCGGCGTCGATGATCTCGTTGGAGTCGTTCTCGGGCATGACGGAACGGTCAGAACTGGAAATGGACATGCGAAATGCGAAACCTTCCGGAGTCTCGGCACGCGCCCAAACTCCGTGAATCGCAAATCGACCGCCTCAATGCGGTCAGCCACGGCTAGGGAGAGTACGCGCCACACGGCGCTCTTCGGATTCGGCGCCGGGCAATGGGATCAAACGATCTATAACCATACGCACCCTCCCCGGGGTCTGGCAAGTCGCCCCCGAAAAATGTCTCTGACCTGCGAAGACGCTCCCGGTCCGTCGGACCCGCCGTACCCCGGAGGCCGATGTCGGGCCTACGGTTGCGGCACCGGCTGGGTGGTGGGCTCGGGCTCCGGAACGGTCGGAGCCGGCGTGGGTTCCGTCACAGGGGGAGTCGTGGCCGGCGGCTCCGGAGTCGGACTGACCGACTGGTGCCCGCCGCCAGGCCCGCCCGCTCCACCGGAGCCGCCGGAGCCGCCCGCACCGCCGGAACCGCCCGCCGGGGGCTCCTGGGGACCCTGCCCGCCCGCTCCGCCGCCCGGACCCGCCGACGGCACGGGCACCCCCGGCGGGCCGCTCGGGGCGCCCGGGCTGGGCGAGGCGCCGATCGCCCCGGAGGCCTTGCCGTCCTCCTTGGGCTTGCCGTCCTGGCTCCCCGTACCGTCCTTCGCACCGTGTCCGTTGCCGTGGACCCCGGAGCCCCTGCCGGAGGCGGCCCCTGCGCCTGCCTCGGCCCCGCTGCGGCGGTCCCCCGCGGAGGAGGGGCCGGGCTTCGCCGCGTCCTCACCGACACTCATGCATCCGGCCGTCGCCGCGACCGCGAGCGCGGTGACGGCCAGTCGGAGGGAAGCGGACAACTGGCGCACGGGGGCACCTCCGGAGCCTGAGGGCGAGCGTTCCGCATGAGCGGGTCAATGTGCCCAACTCCCTCTGACCCGTAAGGGACACGCCCTCACGCGAACAGCTGTCGCGCCGCCTGTGACCCGAGGTGCACCGCGCCCAGCCCCACCAGCACCGACATCACCACGTTCGCCGCGGCCAGGAACCCCTGTCCGCGCTCGGCCAGCCGCAGCGTCTCGTACGAGAACGTCGAGTACGTGCTCAGCGCCCCGCACAGCCCGGTCCCCAGCAGCAGCTCCAGCCGCGAGGAGGCCGCCCCGGCGAACACCGCGCCGGCCAGGATCCCGAGCAACAGGCAGGCGGCCGCGTTGACCACGAACGTGCCCCAGGGGAAGACCGCATCCGGATCGTCCAGCCGCTTCTGCACCGCACGGTCCGTCAGATAGCGCAGCGGCGCGCCGACGACCGCGCCCGCCACCACGAGCAGCCAGTTCAACGGGAGCGCACCCGCCGCCCCCGGACCGCGAACCGGGTCACCGAGGCACCCGCCCACACCGCACCCAGCGCCGCGACCACCGTGAGCCCGGCGTAGGCCAGGGCTGTCCCCGCCTCGCCCTCGTCCAGGAGCCGGGAGAAGTCCATGGCGTAGGTGGAGAAGGTGGTGAAGCCGCCGAGCACCCCGACCCCGGCGAAGGGCCGCAGCAGCGGATGCGGCGCCGTCCGGCCGCGCTCGCTGATCAGGACCATCAGTACGCCGATCAGCGCGCTGCCGGAGGCGTTGATCCACAGGGTCGCCCACGGGAAGGCCCCGGGCCCGGCCGGCCACAGCAGCGCGATCCCGTACCGCGCCGAAGCTCCGGCCGCCCCGCCCGCGGCCACCGCCGCGAGCACCCGGCCCTGCGGCTCGGCGCGCTGCGCGGGGACGTGCAGGTCGACGTCCGGGTCGATCGCCTCCGCGCCGGGAACCGGCCGGCTCACCCGTACCCCAGCGCGTGCAGCCGCTCGTCGTCGATCCCGAAGTGGTGGGCGATCTCGTGCACCACGGTGACCTCCGTCTCCGCGACCACGCTCTCCCGGTCCTCGCACATCCGCAACGTGGGATTGCGGTAGATGGTGATCCGGTCCGGCAACACCCCGGCGTACCACTCGCCGCGGTCCGTCAGCGGAGTCCCCTCGTACAGCCCGAGCAGCTCGGGGTCGTCGGTCGGCGGCTCGTCCTCGACGAACACCGCCACGTTGTCCATCAGCCGCGTCAGCTCCGGCGGGATCCGGTCCAGGGCCTCTGCGACGAGCTCTTCGAACTCCTCGCGCGTCATCTCCAGCACCCGGCCATTGTCGCTCCGGGGGAAACCGTTTTGGCGATAGCTCCCCGGATCCCATATGCTTCTCACGTCCCCGACGCGCTGGAAAGCGCCCAGGCGGGCCTTTAGCCCTCATCGTCTAGTGGCCCAGGACGCCGCCCTTTCAAGGCGGTAGCACGGGTTCGAATCCCGTTGGGGGTACGCATTACCGTGTGCAAGACTTGGTCTCGCACACTGCAAGGTCCTGTGGAGCAGTTGGTTAGCTCGCCACCCTGTCAAGGTGGAGGTCGCGGGTTCAAGTCCCGTCAGGATCGCTGAAGCCGGAAACGGTTTCGTGGCTGGGTAGCTCAGTTGGTACGAGCGATCGCCTGAAAAGCGATAGGTCGCCGGTTCGACCCCGGCCCCAGCCACCATCAAGAAGGCCCCGTCCACCGGACGGGGCCTTCTGTGGTCAGTCCCCCGTCATCTCCGCGGCGCCTTCGGCCTCCGCCCGCGTCCGGCGGCGCCACTGGACCAGGCCGACGGCCCCAGCCCCGGCGGCGACCAGCCCGAGCAGCGCCCAGTCCGGGACCGCGCCGGCCAGGGTCCGGACCCGCTGCTCCACCGCGAACGAGTCGTCCACGTCCAGCAGTCCCGGCAGCGCGCTCGCCCCGTCGTAGACGAGGAACAGGGTGCCGAGCGTGAGGAAGAACAGCCCGGACAGCAGCGAGGTGGTGTGCAGCTCGAAGCGGCCCACCGAGAACGCCCGCCCGCGCAGCCAGCGCCGCCTGCCCAGGTCGAAGCGCTCCCACAGCAGGGCCATCAGGAAGAGGGGCACGGCCATCCCCAGCGCGTAGACCGCGAGCAGCAGGCCGCCGTAGACCGGGCTGGCGCTGACCGCCGCGACCGTCAGGACGCTGCCCAGGATCGGCCCGGCGCAGAAGCCGGCCAGCCCGTAGACGGCGCCCAGCGCGTACACGGACAGGGCGGTGGTCGGCCGGATCCGGCCCGACAGTTCCGAGATCCGCTGCGAGGCGAAGCCCAGGCCGAGGATCTGTGCGAGCCCGAGCGCGATGATCAGCCAGCCGCCGGCCAGGACGAGCTGGTCCCGGTTGCCGTGGAAGAACCGTCCCGCGTACGAGCCGGCCGCCCCGAGCGGTACGAGGGTGCTCGCCAGGCCCGCGTAGAAGATCCCGGTGCGCGCCAGCAGCCGTGAGGGGGAGTCGATCGAGTACGCGAAGAAGGCCGGCAGCAGCAGCGCGCTGCAGGGGCTGAGCAGGGCGAGGAGGCCGCCCAGCAGGGCGGCCAGGTATCCGATGTCGGTCACTGCTGCGCCGCCGCTGCCTTCGCCTGGGCGATGGCCTGCGTGAAGGCGTCGAGCGGCTGGGCGCCGGCGATCGGCCGGCCGTTGACCAGGAAGGACGGGGTGGAGGTGACCCCGATGCGGTAGCCCTCCTCCTGGTCCTTCTTCAGGGCGGCCGCGGCCTGTTCGCCCGCCATGTCCTTCGTGAAGCGCTCCAGGTCGGGGACGCCGGCCTCGCGGGCCAGCTCCAGGAGCCGCGGCTCGGCGAAGCCCTTCTCCTTCGAGCCTTCGGCGTACGCGGCGGCGTGGAAGGCGGCGAAGCGGTCCTGTCGGCCGGCCGCCCAGGCGGCCTTGGCGGCGGCCTCGGATTCGGCGCCGAAGATCGGGAAGTTGCGCCACTCGATGCGCAGGGTGCCGTCCTCCACGTACTTCTTCACGAGCTCGGGCTCGGTGTCCCGGGCGAACTTGCCGCAGTAGCCGCACTTGAAGTCGGAGTACTCGATGAGCACCACGGGCGCGTCGGCGCGGCCCACCGCGAGCTTGTCGCCGGAGTCGCGGCGGGCCAGCGCCTGGAGCGCGGCGGTGGTGTCGTTCCGGGGCGCGGCCGAGGCGGAGGACCCGGGGGAGCGGCCGGGGGATCGGTCGGCGGAGCTCTTCCCGGCGGGCGCGGTGGCCTGCCAGGAGACGAGGCCGAGGGTGATCGCGGCGACGGCGACCCCGGCGGCGTACAGGAGGGGGGCAGGCTTCTTGGAGGGCTTGGAGGGCTTGGAGGGAGTGGAAGCGGACATGCGGGTGCTCCAGTGCTGCTGGTGGTGGGGCGGGGCTGGTGGTACCGGTGGCCGACACGCCCTAGACCCGCATCACGGACAGCTCCACCGGGCCGGGGGCGGGCCGGTCGGGGCCGCGTACGACGGCCCGTACGGGCATCGCCCCCTGCGGCTTCCCCTCCTCGGGCACCGGCCGCCCCGCCGGAACCTGCCCGTGCTCGCCCTGGGCACGGGCCGGGACGGCGGGAAGCCCGTCGTGGTCGGGAGCCCCCGGCCCACAGGCCGGACCACCTCCGTCGGAGAAGGCGGCGGCGGAAACGGAGCCCGGGTTGGCAGTCGCGCCGAATCCAGAGGCCGACGCGGACGCCGGTGCCGACGCCGCTGCCAGAACCAGGGCTTGTGGCAGGGCCTTCGCAGGGGCGGCGGGAGCGGACGAGGTCGGGAGCAGCACCGCGAGGAGCACCGCCGTCACGCCGGCCCACACCATCGACGCGGCGCGGGCCAAACGGCGGGGGCGGGACAAGGTGGGCTGCCTCTCACTCGTACGGCCGACGGACTCGTCCCGAAATGGTACGGGTCCACCCGACAAATGCGTTCGCCACCCGGCGGGCCCAGGTGAGATCCTCGATCAGGTATGTCTACTTCCTTCGCCGCCCTGCAGACGCTTCTCGGGGAGATCTCCCTCCGTGACGCGCACCGCCTCGGCCGCCGCCTCGAGGGCGCCCGCCGTATCCGCAAGCCCGAGGCCAAGCAGGCCGTGCTCGACGAGATCGCCGCGGAGGCCGCGAAGGCCGCCGAGCGACTGGCCGGTCGCGCCTCGCGGATGCCGGAGGTCACGTATCCCGAGAACCTCCCCGTCAGTCAGAAGAAGGACGAGATCGCCGAGGCGATACGCGACCACCAGGTCGTGATCGTCGCGGGCGAGACCGGCTCCGGCAAGACCACGCAGATCCCCAAGATCTGCATGGAACTCGGCCGGGGCGTCCGGGGCATGATCGGGCACACCCAGCCCCGCCGGATCGCGGCGCGCACCGTCGCGGAGCGGATCGCCGAGGAGCTGAAGTCCGAGATCGGCCGGACGGTCGGCTGGAAGGTCCGCTTCACCGACCAGGTGGACCAGGACGCGACCTTCGTGAAGCTGATGACGGACGGCATCCTGCTCGCCGAGATCCAGACGGACCGCGAGCTGCGCGCCTACGACACGATCATCATCGACGAGGCCCACGAGCGGTCCCTGAACATCGACTTCCTGCTCGGCTACCTCGCCACGCTGCTGCCCAAGCGCCCCGACCTCAAGGTGATCATCACCTCGGCGACCATCGACCCGCAGCGCTTCTCCCGGCACTTCGGCGACGCGCCGATCGTCGAGGTCAGCGGGCGTACGTATCCGGTGGAGGTCCGCTACCGGCCGCTCCTCGAGGAGGAGGGCGACGACAGCGACCGCGACCAGATCACGGCCATCTGCGAGGCCGTGGACGAGCTTCAGTCGGAGGGGCCGGGCGACGTCCTGGTCTTCCTCTCGGGCGAGCGCGAGATCCGTGACACCGCGGACGCCCTGAACAAGCGGAATCTTCGCTTCACCGAGGTGCTCCCGCTCTACGCCCGCCTCTCGCACGCCGAGCAGCACCGCGTCTTCCAGCGGCCCCCTGCGGGAACAGTCCGCCGGATCGTCCTGGCCACCAACGTCGCCGAGACCTCCCTGACCGTCCCCGGCATCAAGTACGTGATCGACCCGGGCACCGCCCGGATCTCCCGCTACAGCCACCGCACCAAGGTGCAGCGCCTGCCGATCGAGCGGATCTCGCAGGCCAGCGCCAACCAGCGCAAGGGCCGCTGCGGCCGTACCAGCGACGGCATCTGCATCCGGCTGTACTCCGAGGACGACTTCAACGCCCGGCCGGAGTTCACCGACGCCGAGATCCTGCGGACGAACCTGGCCTCCGTCATCCTCCAGATGACCGCGGCGGGCCTGGGTGAGATCGAGAAGTTCCCCTTCATCGACCCGCCGGACCACCGCAACATCCGCGACGGCGTGCAGCTGCTCCAGGAACTCGGGGCCCTGGACCCCGCGGAGAAGGATCCGTCGAAGCGCCTCACCCAGTTGGGCCGCCAGCTCTCCCAGCTCCCGGTCGACCCGCGGCTGGCCCGCATGGTCATCGAGGCCGACAAGAACAACTGCGTCCGCGAGGTCATGGTCATCGCGGCGGCCCTGTCCATCCAGGACCCGCGCGAGCGGCCCTCGGACAAGCAGACCCAGGCCGACCAGAACCACGCCCGCTTCAAGGACGAGACCAGCGACTTCCTCTCGTTCCTCAACATGTGGCGCTACGTCCGCGAGCAGCAGAAGGAGCGCGGCTCCTCCTCCTTCCGCCGGATGTGCAAGCAGGAGTACCTGAACTTCCTGCGGATCCGCGAGTGGCAGGACATCTACTCGCAGCTGCGCACGGTCGCCAAGGGCATGGGCATCCACGTCAACGAGGCGGACGCCCCCGAGCAGGTCGTCCACGTCTCGCTGCTGGCCGGTCTGCTCTCGCACATCGGGCTCAAGGACACCGACAAGAACGAGTACCTCGGCGCCCGCAGCGCCAAGTTCGCGATCTTCCCCGGCTCGTCGCTCTTCAAGAAGCAGCCGAAGTTCGTGATGTCGGCGGAGCTGGTGGAGACCTCGCGGCTGTGGGCCCGGGTGAACGCCAAGGTGGAGCCCGAGTGGGTGGAGCCGCTGGCGCAGCACCTGATCAAGCGCACGTACAGCGAGCCGCACTGGGAGAAGGACCAGGCGGCCGTGATGGCCTACGAGAAGGTCACGCTGTACGGCGTACCGATCGTCGCCCAGCGGAAGATCAACTACGGCCGGATCGACGCCGAGGTCTCGCGCGAGCTGTTCATCCGCAACGCGCTGGTCGAGGGCGACTGGCGGACCCACCACAAGTTCTACGCCGACAACCGCAAGCTCCTCACCGAGGTGGAGGAGCTGGAGAACCGGGCCCGGCGCCGCGACATCGTCGTGGACGACGAGACCCTCTTCGACTTCTACGACCAGAGGATTCCCGCGCACGTGGTGTCGGGGGCGCACTTCGACTCCTGGTGGAAGCACAAGAAGCGTGAGGAGCCCGAACTCCTCGACTTCGAGCGGGAGATGCTGCTGACCGAGAAGGCGGCCGGGGTCACCAAGGCCGACTACCCGGACACCTGGCGGCAGGGGCAGCTGAAGTTCCGGGTGACGTATCAGTTCGAGCCGGGCGCGGACGCGGACGGCGTGACCGTCCACATCCCGCTCCAGGTGCTGAACCAGGTCACCGACGAGGGCTTCGACTGGCAGATCCCGGGCCTGCGGGAAGAGGTCGTCACCGAGCTGATCCGCTCGCTGCCGAAGCCGATCCGCCGGCACTACGTGCCCGCACCGAACTTCGCCGGCCGCTTCCTGGACACGGCGGTGCCGCTGCAGGAACCGCTGCCCCTCACGCTGGCGCGCGAGCTCCAGCGGATGGTGGGGGTCCCGGTCTCGGCCGAGGACTTCGACCTCAGCCGGATCCCGGACCACCTGAAGATCACCTTCCGGATCGTCGACGAGCGCCGCAGGAACCTCGCCGAGGACAAGGACCTGGAGGCCCTGCGGCTCAAGCTGAAGCCCAAGGCGCGCCAAGCCCTCTCCAAGGCCGCCGCGGCCACCGCCGAGCGGGCGGGCGGGGAGTCCGTGGAACGCTCCGGGCTGACCGACTGGACCATCGGCACACTGACGAAGGTCTTCGAGACCCGGCGGGCCGGGCAGCCGGTGAAGGCGTACCCGGCGCTGGTGGACGAGGGCGCGACCGTCTCCGTACGGCTCTTCGACACCGAGGCCGAGCAGCAGCAGGCGATGTGGCTGGGCAGCAGGCGCCTCATCCTGCTGAACATCCCGGTCAATCCGGCGAAGTTCGCCTCCGACCACCTGACCAACCAGCAGAAGCTGGCCCTGTCCAGGAATCCGCACGGCTCCATCCAGGCGCTGTTCGACGACTGTGCGACCGCGGCGACCGACAAACTGATCGCCGACCACGGCGGCCCGGCGTGGGACGAGGCGGGCTTCCGCAAGCTCTACGAGGCCGTCCGCGCCGACCTGGTGGACACGACCGTGCGGACGGTGAGCCAGGTGCAGCAGGTGCTGGCCGCCTGGCAGGCCTGTGAGCGCCGCCTGAAGGCCACCGGCAGCCTCGCCCTGGCCGCCAACATCCAGGACGTCAAGACGCAGCTCGCCGCCCTCATGCCGGCCGGCTTCGTGACCCTCACCGGCCTGCGCAGGCTGCCGGACCTCATGCGGTACCTGGTGGCGGTGGACCGTCGGCTCCAGCAGATGCCCACGGGCGTCCAGCGCGACACCACGCGCATGCAGAAGGTCCACGAGATGCAGGACGAGTACGCCTGGCTGCTGGAGCAGCTTCCCCAGGGCCGGCCCGTCCCGTCGTCGGTGACCGACATCCGCTGGATGATCGAGGAACTGCGCGTCAGTTACTTCGCGCACGCGCTCGGGACGGCGTACCCGGTCTCCGACAAGCGGATCGTGAAGGCGGTGGATGCGGCGGCCCCGTGATCCGGTTCGACTGCACCCCCTGAGCTGCGGTACAGTCTGATTCGCAGCCGCCGAGCGGCCGCAAATCAAGGACCTGTGGAGCAGTTGGTTAGCTCGCCACCCTGTCAAGGTGGAGGTCGCGGGTTCAAGTCCCGTCAGGTTCGCAGAAACGTCAGGGCCCGCATCCTCAGG
>NZ_JBSGZI010000157.1:4308-12438 GCF_053610945.1 Streptomyces sp. NPDC054849 | reverse complement strand
GGGGGCCGCCCCGACGCCCGGGCGCGTGCCGGCCCCCGGGCGTCATGCCGGCCCCCCCCCGGGGCCGTCGGGCGTCAGCCGTTCTGCCCGGGGGTCTGCTTCATGCCGTCGACGATCGCGCGCCGGGTGACGGCGCTGGTGAAGCGGACGACCCCGGGCTCGATCACGACCCCCTCCTCGGTGACCTGCTTCACCTGCACCGTGCGCACCCCGAGGAAGACGTGGGTCGTCTTGTCGAAGATCCACTCCTCGCGGACACCGCTGGTCTCCTCCAGCCGCGCCACCGCCACCCCCGGGCGGCCGATCGCGTCCTTCGCGTCGTCGACCACCACCACGCCGGGAATCTTCGCGGCGGCCTGGAACAGCGCCGGGTAGAGCGCCGCCGGCGGATAGCTCTCGGCCAGCAGGTCCCCGATGGTGGTGAAGGCCTGCTGGTCGGGGGTGGTGCCGTGACCTGCGGTCTCCTTGTAGATCTTGGCCAGCAGCGCGTCGGGATCGGTGGGCAGCGCGGCCAGGTAGTCGTACGACGGGCCGTTGAGGCTCGCCTCGAAGCGGTTGCCGTTCTCGTCGGGCAGGCTCAGCGTCTCGCCCTTGGGGCTGTCGTTGACCGCGGGGTCGATCAGCCAGCCCCTGGCGCCGTCGGCCGAACGCCATATCTGGCGCCGGTGCAGTGCAAAGCTGGCCAGGCTGCTCTTGTCGCCGACCGTCTGCACGAAGGTGTTCGACGACTGCGACTCGATGTAGATGTACTGGCCCGGCTTGACGCCCGAGCGGGCCCCCTGCGCGGCCACCAGGGCGAGACGGTCCAGCAGCTGCGGCACACCGCCGGCGGACGGGGAACCCAGCTGCGTGGTCAGCGCCGGTCCGGTGGCCAGCCCCGCGCCGCCGGCGCCCGTGTCGTTGAGCACCGTCCCGGCGATGACCGCGCCCGCCAGGGCCAGGGCCACCACGGGCAGCGTGAACGCCGGACGCAGCCCAAGCCCCCGGCCCCGGCCGAAGCCCCGGCCCCTGCCCCAGCCCTCGCCCCGGCCCGGGGCCCGGCCTTCGCCCCGGCCCCGGGCCGGTCCCTGGTCCCGGGCCTGGCCCTTCGGCCGGTCCGGGCCGGCCGCCGTGACGCCCTGATCCCGCTGACCATCCTGCTCGATGTGTGCCATCAGGCGCTCCTTGTGGAACTGATGACGGCCCGCCGGAAGATCACGCACAGTCTGCGGAAGAAGGGGGACGCTCTCCTCCCACTCGGCCGGGTTCTGCCGGGACTGGGTCGCTTTCATCGGTTTCCCTCCGATACGGGCCGGATCGAATGATTACGTTCGTCTCTTGTCTGTCGATCCGGCCGGCCGGGTTCCCCTCTTCCGTGCACGGATTGCTCCGCGCGGCCTTCAGCGCCCCGGTCCGCCGCCTGCACGGCGCCCCCGCCGCCGAGTTCGGCCTCGGTGAGTCTGCGCAGCTTGGCGCGGGCACGGGACAGACGCGACCGCACCGTGCCGACCGCGATGCCCAGTGCCTGCGCGGCGGCCGCGTACTCCAGCCCCTCCCACAGACACAGCGCCAGAACCTCACGCTCGGGCCGTCGCAGCACCGCGAGCGCACGCAGCGCAGCGGCGATACGCCGCCGGTCGTCCAGCCGGCCCGCCACCTCCTCGGCATGGTCGGGCAGGGCGGTCTCGGCCTCCGCGGCCGCCCGTGCCGCAGCCCGGTAACGCCGGTTGCTGCGGTAGTGGCCGCGGGCCACATTGGTCGCCACGCCCAGCAGCCACGGCCGCAGAGACCCGCCCTCGGGGTCGATGCGGTGCCGCAGCCGCCAGGCCTCCATAAACGTCTCGGCCATCACGTCCTCGGCCGCGGCCCAGTCGGGAGCCAGGCGGAAGGCGTGGTTGTAGACCGCGCGGGCGTAGCTGTCGTACAACTCGCCGAACGCGCTCGGATCCCCGGCTCGTATCCGGGTACGCAGATCAGTGCTCACCCCCACTTGCTGTCGACCCGCCCCCTCGAGTTCCCGTGACCCACATCACGCGGGCCGCCCCGGACGGCGGCCGGCCCGCCCCGAACGGCCGCCGGCGCCCGCACCGCCCCCACCGCTGCCCTCCCGTCGCCGCGGGGCGCCCCGCCGGCCCCGCGCCCACAAAAACGGCACCGGGCGGCCCACGCCCGGACGACCCGGCCAGGGATGCGGTACGCATCTGGCGCCCGCCCCGGTCGACCCGGCCGGGGGTGCGGTACGCATCTGGCGCCCGCCCCGGTCGACCCGGCCGGGGATGCGGTACGCATCTGGCGCCCGCCCCGGGGGGCCGGCGCAGGCCGTGCGCCCGTACGCGAACAGGACGGAGGCGAACGCCCCGGGTGACCATGCCACGGCCGAGGACCACCCCGGTACGGGAGACGAACGGCAAACCCCCCACCCCTCCGCCCCCTGCACACCGGCACGCCATGCACCCGCGAGCGCCCGGCGGACATCATGACCAGCACGGCACCGGCGATCCAGCCCGCGCAGAACCCGCCCCGCGTCGGCCTCTGCGGCGGACCGGACCGCAGGGTGACGCCACCCCGGTGCACGGCGGCGCGCGCAGCCACTGCCCGTCGTACTGTGCGAAGCGGCCGAGCCGGCGCAGGCCCGCCCCCAGCACCCCGGAGCACAGACCGGGCCGTCCCGGAGCACAGGCCGGGCTGGAAGGGGGCCGGGCGGCCGTCGAGGCGCAACGCGCAGTTCGCCGCGTCCTTGCGCCCAACCGGCGTGCTACGCCGAAGTACTTGAAGCCGCCGCGGTGGTGCAGCAGTCCGGCCGGTCGCCTCGGTGCGGCGGCAAGGACGTGCACCGGCCGCCGGCGGGCACGATGCCCCGGCCCGGGCCCGGGCCCGGGCCCCGGCCCCGGCCCGGGCCCCGGCCCCGGCCCGGCCCCCGGCCCCGGCCGCACGACGCGGGTACGCGTCACGGTCTCGACGCGGGCACGGGCAAGCCGCTCACGTAGCGGAGGTCCCCGCCACCGCCGGTCCCGGCCACGTGGCGCACCGTCAGAAGCCGGAAGGCGGCCCTGGAGCGGGGAACGGCCTGACCCGCACGCAGGCCGCCCCCGCCGGTCGGACACCGGCGAGGGCGGTCGTGCGGGGCAGGGGCCGCGCCGTCCTGCCGCGCCGTGGCCGCCTGCGGCCCAAGTGGCGCCGCTGCGGCCTGAGCAGCAGCAGGCGCAAGGCGGCTGAGTACGGCCACCGCAGCGCCCGCGCCGCGGCCGCCGGTTCACTGGAGCCATGACCGGGACGAACCGCACACGGGCCGGGACAAAAGCAGGAGCAGGGGCAGGGGCAGGGGCAGGGGCAGGGACAAAAGCAGGAGCAGGCAGGGGCAGGGCCAAGAAAGAGGCGGGGGCGCCGGGCTCGCGGACGCGGCGCACGAAACCGTGCGCTGGTGCGGGCGCCTGTACCGCAGCCCTGCCCGGTGCTGCGCAAGCCCCACTGCAGCACCGGCGTCTGGATTCGCGACGTGCGCGCCCACCTGGCGCCCGCTACTGGGACCACCTCTGAACGGGACAACTTCGGAAGGGGACAGCCTCTGAACAGACCGCCCCCCCGCGTGCCCTGCGGCCGGGCCTGCGGCCGGGCCGGGGCGCAGGCGGGGGGTGCGGGGTGGTTCAGCCGGCGGCGAGGAGGGTGAGCGTGTCGATCACACGGTTCGAGAAACCCCACTCGTTGTCGTACCAGGCGACCACCTTGACGTGGCGGCCCTCGACGCGGGTGAGGGCGGAGTCGAAGATCGACGAGGCGGGGTTGCCCGTGATGTCCGACGACACGAGCGGGTCCTCGGAGTACTCGAGCACGCCGGCCAGCGGCCCCTGCGCCGCGGCGCGGTAGGCCTCGAGGACCTCCTCGCGTGTCACGTCGCGGGCGACGGTGGTGTTGAGTTCGACGATCGAGCCCACCGGGACCGGCACGCGGATCGAGTCACCCGACAGCTTGCCCGCCAGGCCCGGCAGCACCAGGCCGATCGCCTTGGCGGCGCCCGTCGAGGTCGGCACGATGTTGACGGCGGCGGCGCGGGCACGGCGGGGGTCGCGGTGCGGGCCGTCCTGCAGGTTCTGCTCCTGCGTGTAGGCGTGCACCGTCGTCATGAAACCGTGCTCGATCCCGGCGAGGTCGTCGAGCACCGAGGCCAGCGGCGCGAGCGCGTTGGTCGTGCACGAGGCGTTCGAGACGATCGTGTGCAGCGCCGGGTCGTAGGCGTCGGTGTTGACCCCGAACGCGAGCGTGACGTCGGCGCCGTCGGACGGCGCACCCACCAGCACCTTCCGCGCGCCCGCCTTGACGTGGGCGCGGGCGGCCTCGGCGGAGGTGAACCGGCCGGTGGCCTCCAGCACGATGTCGACGCCCAGTTCGGCCCACGGCAGCCGCTCCGGCTCCCGCTCGGCGAGCACCGTGATGCGGCGGCCGTCGACGACCAGGGCGTTGCCCTCGACGGTCACCGGACGGCCGAGCCGGCCGGAGGTGGTGTCGTAGGCGAGCAGCCGGGCGAGGGTGGCGGGCTCCGTGAGGTCGTTGACGGCGACGACCTCCAGGTCGCTGTCGCGTTCGAGGAGCGCGCGCAGCACGTTGCGTCCGATGCGGCCGAATCCGTTGATGGCGATGCGAGTCATGAGCGATGTCCCTTTCGTTCCCCCTAGGTTCACGCCCGCCGCCCGCCCGCGACAGTGGCGTGATCGCCAGGGTTCAAAAGGATCACGCCACGCGATGACGGGCCCGGCCGCCGCGGCGGACAGCGGCGGCGCGTCGGACGAGGCCCCCGCTGCGGCGGACGATGGCGGGCGGCGCGGCGGACGACGGCGGCGCCACCCGCGGCGCGGCGGACGACGGCGGGCGGCGGACGATGGTGGCGTGTCCGGACGGAGGCCCGCGGACGGTGAGCCGGTCGCGGCTCGGCTGACGGTGGGCCCGTCGCGGGCACGGCGGACGATGGCGGCGCGGCGGCTGGTGGGCTCGCGGCGCGGGGGATGGGGGGCCGGCCGCGGCGCCCGCTTGGCCGGGCTACTCGCCCCGGGTGAAGGTGCGCCGGTACTCGCTCGGGGTGGTGCCCAGGATGCGCTGGAAATGCGTCCGCAGGTTCGCGCCCGTCCCCAGACCGATGTCGGCGGCGATCTGCTCGACGCCGCGCTGCGAGCGTTCGAGCAGCTCGCGGGCCACGTCGATCCGGGCGCGCATGACCCACTGCATCGGCGTGTACCCGGTGTCCTCGGCGAAACGCCGCGAGAACGTGCGGGGCGAGACCCCGGCGTGCTGGGCGAGCACGTCCAGGGTGAGGGGCTCGCCCAGCCGGTGCAGCGCCCACTCCCGTGTGGCGGCGAACCGCTCGCCGAGCGGCTCGGGCACGCTGCGCGGCACGTACTGCGCCTGGCCGCCGCTGCGGTAGGGGGCGGCGACCAGGCGCCGGGCGGCATGGTTGGAGGCGGCCACGCCGACGTCACCGCGCAGGATGTGCAGGCACAGGTCGATGCCGGAGGCGGCACCGGCCGACGTCAGGACACTGCCCTCGTCGACGAACAGGACGTTCTCGTCCAGCCGGATGAGCGGATGCCTCGCCGCGAGGGCCCGTGCGTAGTGCCAGTGGGTCGTGGCGCGCTTGCCGTCGAGCAGGCCCGTGGCGGCGAGCGCGAACGCCCCCGTCGAGATCGCGGCGAGCCGCGCACCCCGGGCGTGGGCGGCGATCAGCGCCTCGATGACGGCCTGCGGCGGGTCCTCGCGGTCCGGGAAGCGGTAGCCGGGGACGAAGACGATGTCCGCCCAGGCCAGGGCGTCGAGCCCGTCGGTCACGTGGTACGCCAGGCCGTCGCCGCCGGTCACCGGCCCGGGCGCCGCGCCGCACACCCGCACCTCGTACGGCATGCTCGCCCGGGTCGTGAAGACCTGCGCGGGAATGCCCACATCCAGCGGCTTCGCGCCCTCGAGGACGAGGACGGCGACGCGGTGGAGGCGGGAGGCTGGCACGGGCACGAGCGTACGCCGGGACCGGAACCCGCCGAACGCCCCGCCCCCGTGCGCGGGCGGCCCGCTGCGCGCCCCGAAGCCCGGGAGGCTTCGCCGGACGCGGGAAGGCCCGCCGCGCCGGCTGCCCGCGCCACGCAGTCCGCGGCCCGCCCCGCCTTGCCCCCGCCCCGGCTACGGGCTCCGCGCAGTCCGGGGCCCGTCCCGCCTTGCCCCGCCCGGTTCCGCCGGCTTCGCACCCCACAGCGTTTCTGCGGGCTCGTGACCGCGGCCTCGCAGGGGATTGCCGCTGCTCAAGGGCGGGCGAACCTGCTGGTTCGCTCCTTGCACCCCAAAATGTCACCTGTCAGACTGGTGACATGAAGCATGCGTTTCCTGCCGGAGTGCCGGCACTCGACTTCGCGGGGACGCTGCGAGTGCGCCGAGGCCCCAGAACGCGGGAGATGCTCGACTCGCCGCAGAGCCTGGGCCTGTGGTTCAGCGAATGCGGCATCACCGAGAGCCCGATCGACTGCCAGGAGGCCGACCTCGCCCGGGCGCTGGTCCTGCGGGAGGCGATCTACCAGCTGGTCCGGGCCGGGATCGACGCGCAGAGCTATGACGACGAGGCACTGTCCCTCGTCAACGAGGCGGCGCGCAGGCCGCCGCCCGTCCTGCAGCTCACGGCCGCCGGCCGCCGGATCGAAGCCACCGTCCAGCAGGCGTTCGCGCACGTCGCCCGCGACGCGGTCACGGTCCTCAGCGGACCGGAGGTGCCCCTGCTCAAGGAATGCGCGAACCCCGAGTGCACCCAGTTCTACCTCGACCGCTCCCGGGGAGCGCGCCGTGAGTGGTGCAGGATGGACCCCTGCGGCAACAAGATCAAGGCCGCGGCCTACCGGGCCCGCAAGCGCGCCACCTCCCCGTAGAACCCGCCGCCCCCGCCCCCGCCCCGCCTCCCCGGCCCCGGCCCGCACCGGCACGGCCAGGCTGCGGGCAACGACCGCCCGCGCCCTCCACCGCCCGTACACGCGCGGCCCCCGCCTGCCGGCGGCGCCGGCCTTCAGCGCCGACGGCGACATCGCCTCCTGCCTGCCCGACCGCACCCGGACCACCCCCCTGACCGTCGAACGCACCGCCGACGACAGGCCCCGGCGCCCGCGAACACCCCGGCTTCGACAGCCTCCCGCCCGTTGTTACGTCCGCCGCTGTACCTCCGCCTCACGTCCGCCGCCGGGGCGTACGTGCTGGTGAGCCGCCCATGACGGCGCGGTCCCAAAGCGGTAGAACCGGCGGCAGAAGCGAGAGTCCACACCAGTCGCCGGCGGCGGGGGAGTGCCGTTTAACCCGTATCCCCGGCACCGTCAAGTCCCGAATCTCCGGAACGTGACCGGTGCGGTGCTGATTGGGCTTACTGGTTATGCGGCCTCACCGGAAAAGGGAAAGAGGTTGCAGGGCGAGGTGGAAACAATTCCCCTCTCCCGGTGCCCCGAATTCCCGGAGCACGTTCCAGTGGGTTCCAATCCAGAAGCAGGAGAAAAACCATGAACCGCAACTTCGAGACGTCCGAGACCCGCCCGAAGCGTCGAGGTTTCCGCCTCGCGACCGCTGTTGCGGCTGCCGCGATCGCCGGTGGGGTGCTCCTGCCTGCATCCGCCGCGATGGCGGCCCCCACCACGTCGGTGACGAGCGTGGCCACCCAGGACAAGCATTCCAAGCACTCGAAGCACTCCAAGCATGGCAAGCACAACAAGCACGACAAGCACGACAAGCACGACAAGAAGAAGCACAGCAACAAGGGCGGTAACACCCAGGGCGGTACGCAGGGTGGCGGCTCGGGCAACACTCAGGGCGGTACGCAGGGTGGCGGCTCGGGCAACACCCAGGGCGGTACGCAGGGTGGCGGCTCCGGGAACACCCAGGGCGGTACGCAGGGTGGCGGCTCCGGGAACACCCAGGGCGGTACGCAGGGCGGCGGCTCCGGGAACACTCAGGGCGGTACGCAGGGCGGCGGCTCCGGGAACACCCAGGGCGGCACCCAGGGCGGCGGCTCCGGGAACACCCAGGGCGGCACCCAGGGCGGCGGCTCCGGTAACACTCAGGGCGGTACGCAGGGTGGCGGCTCGGGTAACACTCAGGGCGGTACGCAGGGTGGCGGCTCGGGTAACACTCAGGGCGGTACGCAGG
>NZ_JBSGZI010000157.1:4135-4210 GCF_053610945.1 Streptomyces sp. NPDC054849 | reverse complement strand
GGCGGTACGCAGGGTGGCGGCTCGGGTAACACTCAGGGCGGTACGCAGGGTTGCGGCTCGGGTAACACTCAGGGC
>NZ_JBSGZI010000157.1:0-4035 GCF_053610945.1 Streptomyces sp. NPDC054849 | reverse complement strand
GGTACGCAGGGTGGCGGCTCCGGGAACACTCAGGGCGGTACGCAGGGTGGCGGCTCCGGGAACACCCAGGGCGGTACGCAGGGTGGCGGCTCCGGGAACACCCAGGGCGGTACGCAGGGTGGCGGCTCCGGGAACACTCAGGGCGGTACGCAGGGTGGCGGCTCCGGGAACACCCAGGGCGGTACGCAGGGTGGCGGCTCCGGCAACACCCAGGGCGGTACCCAGGGTGGCGGCTCCGGCAACACCCAGGGCGGCACCCAGGGCTGACCGGCATCCGAGTGCAGCACCTCGCAGAGGAAACCTCTGCGAGGTGCTGCCGTACTCCAGGCAACGTCCTTCCGGCCGGATCGCTGATCCGGCCGTGAGGGACGTTCCTGGGTTGTCCGTCTTCCCTCAGCTCCGCACCGGTGTGCCTGGCGCGACGGGCGGCCTGACCGGTCCGGTCCGGTCCGGTGGCAGACCGTCCACGGGCGGTTCGCCCGCCGGGCACCCGACAAGGACCTCCGGCGTCTCCCGGCCGCCCCCGTGGACCGGCCGGAAGCCATCGACCCCACGATCGTGCGGGCCCACCGGCACACGGCTACACGGCTGCCCAAAGAAGGCCGACCAACGAGCTCTCGGACGCTCCTGCAGCAGGCGGAGCGGCAAGACCCCCGCCGGAAGACGGCCGGCCCGCGCGGCCGGCCCCGACCGAAAAAGGAGGCGCAGGCTATCCCCGGAATCCGGTTTGTCAAGTCCCGAACGTCCGTTGCTTTCTCTCCCTGCCCGAAAAGGGCAATCTGATTACAGGTAAAGCGCTCGACCGTCATACGGAACTGAGACACCAGGCAGTCGAAACCCCGACTGGCAGTGAATCTCAGAATCCGGGTCGATTATCAAGGGAGAGATTTACATGAAGAAGCACATCGCGCACATCGCCGGTCTGTCCTGCGTCACTGCGATACTCGCCGGAACGGCGGGAGTGGCGGTTGCCAAGCCTTCCCAGGTTTCCGCAGTCCCGACCGCGGTATGCAGCATGCAGAACGGGGAGGTACGCGGTAACGGCTTCTCTCTCAATGAGGAATACGACGTCAAGCGCAACGGGAAGACCATTTCCCGGGTCCTTGCCGGACCGAAGGGCGACATCAAGGTCGGCGTCACCGGCAGCGGTCCGGTCTCGGTAGGCACCGTCCAGTGCGCGTCGTCGGGATCGGCTGCAGGCGCGGCGGGGTCTGACGCCGCAGCAGCTACGGCCAAGGGGACGGCGGCGGCCGAGCAGGCAGCGCGCGGTGGTGCTTCCAAGGAGCAGGCAGCCGCAATCGGGCGAAAGGAAGCGGCATCAGAAGCGCAGAAGCGCGGACTGCCGCCCACGGTCGTCAACCAGGTGACGAACAACGTGACGAACATCGTCAACAACACGATCATCGGCGGTCAGGGCAACACCATCGGCGGCACTCAGATCGGCGGCCAGGGCAACACCCAGGGCGGCACCCAGGGCGCAGGCTCCGGCAACACCCAGGGCGGTACGCAGGGTGGTGGCACCGGTAACACTCAGGGCGGTACGCAGGGTGGCGGCTCCGGGAACACCCAGGGCGGAACCCAGGGTGGCGGCACCGGCAGCACCCAGGGCGGTACGCAGGGTGGCGGCACGGGGAACACTCAGGGCGGAACCCAGGGTGGCGGCACGGGGAACACTCAGGGCGGAACCCAGGGTGGCGGCACGGGGAACACTCAGGGCGGTACCCAGGGTGGCGGCACGGGGAACACTCAGGGCGGTACCCAGGGTGGCGGCTCGGGCAGCACCCAGGGCGGAACCCAGGGTGGCGGCTCGGGCAGCACCCAGGGCGGAACCCAGGGTGGTGGCTCGGGCAGCACCCAGGGCGGTACCCAGGGTGGCGGCTCGGGCAGCACCCAGGGCGGTACGCAGGGTGGCGGCGCCGGCAGCACCCAGGGCGGTACCCAGGGCTGATGATCGGCAGACGAGTGCAGCACCTCGCAGAGGAAACTTCTGCGAGGTGCTGCCGTGTTTCCGGACCGTATGGAGAACAGGCGCCTCGCCCGCCAAGCCGGCGCGGGACGCCGCCACCCCGGGCAGCCCTGGAGCCGCCATCGGCTCTCCTCGCATCTCCTCGGCACCGGGAACGAGACGGACCAGGCGCGTACCGGTCAGGAACCTTCGCATCACGCACTCGGCCGCCGGCTGAAGCGCTCGGTGACAACGGCTCCGGCCGGCAAGCCGGCACAGCGGCCTTCCGCGGCCCGAGGCGGCAGCGGCCGGTGCGGACGTGCCCTCTCACGCGCCTGTGACAGTCGGCGAACCGCCTCATGACGTCCCGCAGTCAGGCTCTTAACAAGAGGGCAAACAAGACATTCCGCCACGTGTCTGCCCTTGGACCGGAACCGCCCCCCGTCCCCGCCTCCCGCTGGAGAATCTTTCATGACCCGCACTTCCCGGAAGCGGCGTTTCGCGATGTTCGCCGTTTCGGCCGCAATCGCCACAGGGGGCGCGCTGGTGCCCACCGGCGCATTCGCCGCCCAGGCCGCCGCGCCGCACACCGGCGAGGCGGCCACGCTCGCAGCCGGGCCCGCCGCGTACACGGAAAGTGGCCACGAGGGCAGGGTCGGGAAGGGTGAGCGGGGCGGCAAGGACAGGACGAAGGGCAAGAAGAACAACAGGCCCCGGGACGTGGAGAACATGCCGGGCTGCACGTACTACCAGGGCAAGGTCTACTGCGAGCACAAGCCCGACAAGCCGCACCCCGCCCCGAAGCCCGCCCCCAAGCCCGCCCCGGACCCGGAGGCCCCGCACCGGGAGAACCCGGACCAGGTCCCGGCCCCGGCCCCGGACCAGGTCCCGGCCCCGGACTCGGGCCCCACCGGTACCGGATTCGAACTCTGACTTGCGATTTCGCCCCCTGACAGGCCACGCCCGGCCGCGTCAGGCCCACCGCGATCCGTTTCCCGCAGCGCCCGGAGGCGGTCGACGGCTCGCCACTCGCGCAGGCCCGGCAGGCCACCGGCAGCCGGCTCACCGCACCCCGCCGCTACCGGGCCCGCACCTGCCGGCCGGGAGCCGAACCGCGGGACCCCGGCGACATCCAGAAGGTCCTGGTGGGGATCGAGGAGGATGTGCCGGCCTTCACGGACGGCACGGCCGTGCTGCTGCGCAGGGGCGCAGGCTGCCGGACACGCGACGCGACGATCCCGACGCGGGTGACGGTGGACGGCCCGCCGGCGGTGCACGACCCGCCGGCCCCCGGCGAAGGCATGGCCCCCGAGGAAGGCACTGCGCACGGCCCGGCCGACTGCGCGGCCGCGATCGTGTGCGGCGGGCGGGCTGCGGACCGTACCGCTCGAACGGGCAGACGGCCCGCGGGAGCGGCCGGGAGAGGCGCTGCACCCGGGCGCCGAGACGCCCGGTGGATCAGCCGTGGCCTCGGACCCGCGGGGGCCGGCCGGGCGCGATCGAGGCGGCTGCTGATCCGCTACGGCTACGCGTCGGGCCTCTGCCGGTCCGTGGCGCGGCGCCCGCGCTCGTCGCGGCCACACCGGCTGGACCTGGACGGCCCGGGTGGGGGCGGCCCGCTACCAGTGGGTGCGTCTGCACTTCGTACCGGAGCAGCGGCCACGCGGCCGGCTGCCCGAGGAGTTCGCGCACCTGACCCCCCAGGGCCCGGCCCGGCACGGGCCGCCGACGCCTGGCGGCTGTCGGGGGCCGTGGCGGGGCGACACGGCGGCGCCAGCGGGCATCGGCGGGCGCGGTATGGAAGGCGCCCTCCCATCCACCCATCCCCTTCGAATTCGGGGCAATTCCGACATTCGACTCGGCCCCTAAAAGGGTACAGACGATGACACTCGGTGAGATTCGGGTGCCCCGGGGGTGAGCCGCCCCATAGGGCCCAGGTCACATACGAGGCGCGATAGTAGCTCGTGAAGGGCCCGATACCGGCGCCTCACAGCGGCCCCGGCCTGCGCGGACGGTGATCGCGGCGCCGGGGGGCCGGGGGACCCCGGCTGCGAAGGCGGCTAGTAAGCGGGGTCTTTGCCAGGGCGCCG
>NZ_JBSGZI010000156.1:0-13053 GCF_053610945.1 Streptomyces sp. NPDC054849 | reverse complement strand
GGATGGACCCGCCCCCTTCGCCTCTGCCTGTCAGCCCTTGCGGGAGTAGTTCGGTGCTTCGACCGTCATCTGGATGTCGTGCGGGTGGCTCTCCTTGAGGCCCGCCGAGGTGATCCGGACGAAACGGCCGCGGTCCTGCAGCTCGGGGACGGTGCGGCCGCCGACGTAGAACATCGACTGGCGCAGGCCGCCGACGAGCTGGTGCACGACCGCGGAGAGCGGGCCGCGGTACGGGACCTGGCCCTCGATGCCCTCGGGGATGAGCTTGTCGTCGCCGCCCACGCCCTCCTGGAAGTAGCGGTCCTTGGAGAAGGAGCGCTGGTCGCCGCGGGACTGCATCGCGCCGAGCGAGCCCATGCCTCGGTAGGACTTGAACTGCTTGCCGTTGATGAAGAGCAGCTCGCCAGGGGACTCCTCGCAGCCCGCGAGCAGCGAGCCGAGCATCACCGTGTCGGCGCCCGCGACCAGGGCCTTCGCGATGTCGCCGGAGTACTGCAGGCCGCCGTCGCCGATGACCGGGACGCCGGCCGCCTTCGCGGCGAGCGAGGCCTCGTAGATCGCGGTGACCTGCGGGACGCCGATGCCGGCGACGACGCGGGTGGTGCAGATGGAGCCGGGTCCGACGCCGACCTTGATGCCGTCGCAGCCGGCGTCGATCAGCGCCTGGGCGCCGTCGCGGGTGGCGACGTTGCCGCCGATGACGTCGACGGTGGAGTTCGACTTGATCTTGGCGACCATGTCGCCGACCAGGCGGGAGTGGCCGTGGGCGGTGTCGACGACGATGAAGTCGGCACCCGCCTCGATCAGGGCCTGGGCGCGCTCGTACGCGTCACCGGCGACGCCGACGGCCGCGCCGACGAGGAGCCGGCCGCCCTTGTCCTTGGCGGCGTTCGGGTACTGCTCGGCCTTGACGAAGTCCTTGACCGTGATGAGGCCCTTGAGGATGCCCGCGTCGTCGACCAGCGGAAGCTTCTCGATCTTGTGGCGGCGCAGCAGCTCCATGGCGTCCACGCCGGAGATGCCGACCTTGCCGGTGACCAGCGGCATCGGCGTCATGACCTCGCGCACCTGGCGGCTGCGGTCCGACTCGAAGGCCATGTCGCGGTTGGTGACGATGCCGAGGAGCTTGCCGGCGGCGTCGGTGACCGGGACACCGGAGATGCGGAACTTCGCGCAGAGCTGGTCGGCCTCGCCCAGCGTCGCGTCCGGGTGCACCGTGATCGGGTCGGTGACCATGCCGGACTCGGAGCGCTTGACCAGGTCGACCTGGTTGGCCTGGTCGGCGATGGAGAGGTTGCGGTGCAGCACGCCCACGCCGCCCTGACGGGCCATGGCGATGGCCATGCGGGCCTCGGTGACCTTGTCCATGGCGGCGGACAGCAGGGGAACGTTCACGCGGACGTTCCGCGAGATCAGGGAGGAGGTGTCGATCGCATCAGGCGACATGTCCGACGCGCCCGGCAGCAGCAGCACGTCGTCGTAGGTCAGTCCGAGCGTGGCGAATTTGTCGGGCACTCCGTCGGCGGTCATGACACCTTCCCAAATGGTCTTGCTCAGCGCGGATGTCCATGCTAACGGGATCCCGACGCGTCTCATTCCACGACCAAGGTCAAGCAGAAGTTTCGTCGTTTCCTACGACTGCGACGACGGTGCAGACCCCTGCGGCTGCCGCAGATCCGGCGGCCTTACTGCTCGGCGAGCGCCCGCAGCCGGCTGAGCGCCCGGTGCTGCGCGACGCGCACCGCTCCGGGGGACATGCCGAGCATCTGCCCGGTCTCCTCCGCGGTCAGCCCGACGGCCACCCGCAGGACGAGGAGCTCGCGCTGGTTCTCCGGAAGATTGGCCAGCAGCTTCTTGGCCCAGGCGGCGTCGCTGCTGAGCAGCGCCCGCTCCTCGGGGCCCAGCGAGTCGTCGGGCCGCTCCGGCATCTCGTCGGACGGGACCGCCGTGCTGCCCGGGTGCCTCATGGCGGCCCGCTGCAGGTCGGCGACCTTGTGCGCCGCGATGGCGAAGACGAAGGCCTCGAAGGGGCGCCCGGTGTCCCGGTAGCGCGGCAGCGCCATCAGGACGGCGACGCAGACCTCCTGCGCCAGATCCTCCACGAAGTGTCGAGCGTCACCCGGAAGTCGCGACAGCCGGGTGCGGCAGTAGCGGATCGCGAGGGGGTGCACGAAGGCGAGCAGGTCGTGCGTGGCCTGTTCGTCGCCCTCCACCGCCCGGCGTACGAGCGCGCTGACACCCCCGGCACTGCCGCCTTTGGCGGCGCCGGTGGGGCCTGTGGCCGCGGGTGACCCCAGGGCCTCGTCGTCGCGCATCAATCCATGGTGCCTTGACGCCGGAGCATCCGCGGCACCGCGGCCCTTGTTGTGCATCGAAGCGTTATGAGCGGGTGCGCCGGAACTCATCATCTGCGCCCTCCCCTCCCGCTCGGCCGAATAGTCCCCGAGAGACTCCACACCCTCAAGGATGCGGCATCGCGCACGAAGCGAGACGTCCCCCGGATTGTGCCCCGCCAACCCCCGGGTGCGCACCGGGTACGGCGGGACAGGGCTGACCCGACGACGAGAAGGTGACGAGGGCGGCGCGCCGCCCCGTCCGCCGGTGGCGGACGGGACCGCTCTCGATGATCAGCGGTCTGCGGCGGGCCGGGCCGGGCCCGGCCACGACCCGGAGGTCAGCGGACCAGACCCCAGCGGAAGCCGAGGGCCACGGCGTGCGCCCGGTCGGAGGCGCCGAGCTTCTTGAACAGCCTGCGGGCGTGCGTCTTGACCGTGTCCTCGGAGAGGAAGAGCTCGCGCCCGATCTCCGCATTGGACCGGCCGTGGCTCATGCCCTCCAGCACCTGGATCTCGCGCGCGGTGAGCGTGGGCGCGGCGCCCATCTCCGCCGAGCGGAGCCGGCGCGGGGCCAGTCGCCAGGTCGGGTCGGCGAGGGCCTGGGTGACCGTGGCCCGCAGTTCGGCGCGCGAGGCGTCCTTGTGCAGATAGCCCCGGGCGCCGGCGGCGACCGCGAGGGCCACGCCGTCCAGGTCTTCGGCGACCGTCAGCATGATGATGCGGGCACCGGGGTCGGCCGAGAGCAGCCGGCGGACCGTCTCCACACCGCCGAGCCCGGGCATCCGTACATCCATCAGAATCAGGTCGGAGCGGTCGGCACCCCAGCGGCGGAGGACTTCCTCGCCGTTGGCAGCCGTCGTCACACGCTCGACGCCGGGCACGGTGGCAACCGCGCGACGGAGCGCCTCTCGGGCAAGCGGGGAGTCGTCGCAGACGAGGACGGATGTCATGACCGCCCTCCGCAGCTGCTGATGCGCGTCACCTTGAGCCTCCAGGCTGGTACGTATCGTCACCTGTGCGGTCGATGCCCCCGGACACCTGTCCGAGAACTTATTGGTTCAACCGCCTTCGCACTCTCAACGATGGTCACTCGAAAGAGTTACGGGTCGGACGGACACCTTCGGCACT
The DNA here is from genome assembly GCF_053610945.1 of Streptomyces sp. NPDC054849. Taxonomy (NCBI): domain Bacteria; kingdom Bacillati; phylum Actinomycetota; class Actinomycetes; order Kitasatosporales; family Streptomycetaceae; genus Streptomyces; species Streptomyces sp. NPDC054849. Next base: position 9,589 of record NZ_JBSGZI010000156.1, on the reverse strand, counting down.
CTACGTGAGGAAGCGAACACGGCGTCGGCGCCACAAGCCACCTGTCCTCCATCTGGAGCTATGCCCTATTTGGCGGCTTTCCTTCCGTTTGGCACGTGTCTGAGGCTAGATTCCCAATGAGTCATATTTACATCTACTCCGACAGTAGGTGTGGAGACCCTTGGAGACATGGACCGTATCCGCCTCAGTACCGGCACCAAGAGGACTACCCATGGCAGATTTCTCCCGCCTCCCCGGACCTAACGCCGACCTCTGGGACTGGCAGCTGCTCGCTGCCTGCCGCGGGGTCGACAGCTCCCTCTTCTTCCACCCGGAAGGCGAGCGGGGCGCGGCCAGGAGCGCGCGCGAGGCCTCGGCTAAAGAGGTCTGCATGAGATGCCCGGTGCGCGCGGAATGCGCCGCGCACGCACTCGCCGTCCGTGAGCCCTACGGGGTGTGGGGCGGCCTCACCGAGGACGAGCGCGAGGAACTGATGGGCCGCGCCCGGCATCGTCTGATCCCCGCGTCGAGTGCGATCGGACCGATCGCGCCGCACTGAGAGCCGACGAAGCGTCCGAAGGAACGTTTCTTCGAATCATCTGCCCGCCCGGGCGTGTCGCCGCCCGGCCCGCAATTCACGCGTTCGGCCGTACGCACCCTGGCGCGTGCGTACGGTCAGCGCGCGGCGGCCCGCTCCAGCTCGGCCATGGTCGCGGCCACGGCGGGCACCCGGGCCAGGTCGGGCAGGGTCAGCGCGACGATCTCCCGCTCCACGGCCGGTTCCACGGCCACCATGCTGACGCCCTTGGCCCGTACGGACTCCACCGCGAGCTCCGGCAGCACCGCGACGCCCAGCCCCGCGCCGACCAGGCCGACCACCGCCGGATAGTCGTCGGTGGCGAAGTCGATGCGCGGCGTGAAGCCCGCGCCCTCGCACACCTCCACGAGATGGCGGCGGCAGCGCGGGCAGCCCGCGATCCAGGGCTCGTCGGCCAGCTCCGCCATGCCCACGCGCTCCGCCCCCGCCAGCCGGTGCCCCTCCGGGACCAGACCGACGAGCCGGTCGGTCAGCAGCGGCCTCACCACGAGGTCCTCCCACTCCGCGGCGGAGCCGGCCGCCCCGCCGTAACGGAAGGCCAGCGCCAGGTCGCAGTCGCCCTCCCGCAGCATCTCCACCGAGCGCGGCGGCTCGGCCTCGACCAGCGAGATGCGGGTCCCGGGGTGCTCGGCGCGCATCGCCGCGAGCGCGGTCGGCACCAGCGTGGAGCTGCCGCTGGGGAAGGACACGAGCCGGACCCGGCCCGCGCGCAGCCCCGCGATGGCCGCGACCTCCTCCTCGGCCGCGGTCAGCCCGGCCAGGATCCCCGCAGCGTGCCGGACCAGCGCCTCGCCCGCCTGCGTCAGCCGCATCTCGCGGCCGGTGCGGATGAGCAGCGGCGTGCCGGCCGACTGCTCCAGCGCCTTCATCTGCTGGGAGACGGCGGGCTGGGTGCAGCCGAGCTCGCGCGCGGCGGCGGAGAAGGACCCGGTCCCGGCGACGGCGCGCAGAACCCGGAGATGACGTGCCTCGATCACCCTTCGAGCATAAGGCCTGCTTTGACTGCCAGGTGAAATGGCCGGTGACGCTTTGGGTTCGCTCGGCTAGCGTGTCCCCCATGGGCTCCATGCATCTGATCTCCGTGAACGTCGGCCGCGCCACGGCCGTCGACTACACCGACGCCGACAGCGGGCTGACCGGCATCGGCAAGCGACCCGTCCCCGGCCCGGTCCGGGTCTCCGCACCCGGCCCCAGGGACACCGGCCTCGGCAGCGGCCTGGAGGGCGACGCCATCGGCAACCGGCGTTACCACGGCGGCGACCACCAGGCCGTGTACGCGTACGCCCGCGAGGACCTGGACCTGTGGGAGCGCGAGCTGGGCCGCGAGCTGCCCGGCGGGATCTTCGGCGAGAACTTCACCACCTCCGGCATCGACCTGAACACCGCACGGCTCGGCGACCGCTGGCGGGTCGGCGCGGACCTCCTCCTCGAAGTGGCCTCGGCCCGCATACCGTGCCGGACCTTTCAGGGGGTCCTGGGCGAGAGCGGCTGGGTCAAGCGGTTCACCCGGGAGGCTCGGCCGGGCGCGTACCTGAGGGTGATCGAGGAGGGCTCGGTCTCACCCGGCGACCCGGTCGAGATCGTCCACCGCCCCGACCACGACGTGACGGTGCAGCTCTGGTTCCGCGCCTTCACCACCGAGCGCACCCTCCTGCCGCGCACCCTGGCGGCGGGCGCGGCGATGGAGCCGGAGGCCCACGAGCGGGTGCGCCAGTACGTGGAGAAGTACGCAACCGGGGACGGGGCGAAGTAGCGCCGTCATCGCGGGAAGCTAGGTTGCGCCTATGACGACTGCGTTGATTACGGGATCCACGGCGGGCATCGGCGCCGCCTTCGCCCGGCGGCTCGCCGCCCAGGGGCACAACCTGGTGCTGGTGGCGCGCGACACCAAGCGGCTCGGCGAGCAGGCCACCGAACTGCACGACCTGCACGGCATCGAGGCCGAGGTGCTGGCCGCCGACCTCGCCACCGAGGAGGGCATCGCGTCGGTCGAGCGGCGCCTCGGCGACCGTACGCACCCGGTCGACCTGCTGGTCAACAACGCGGGCTTCGGCAACAAGGGGCGCTACCTCGAGGTCTCCATGGCCGACGAGCTGACCATGCTGAAGGTGCACATCGAGGCGGTCCTGCGGCTGACCTCGGCCGCCACGGAGTCGATGCGCTCGCGCGGCCGCGGCGGCGTGATCAACGTGGCCTCGGTGGCCGCGTTCGTACCCCGCGGCACGTACGGGGCGAGCAAGGCCTGGGTCGTGCAGTTCACCCAGGGTGCGGCGCGGGACCTGTCGGGGTCCGGCGTGCGGCTGATGGCCCTGTGTCCAGGCTTCGTCCGGACGGAGTTCCACCAGCGCGCCGGCATGGGCACGGACAACATCCCCGGCTGGATGTGGCTGGACGCCGACAAGCTGGTGACCGCGGCTCTGGCCGACCTGGCACGGGGCAGGACGGTGTCGGTCCCGGACCCGCGGTACAAGGCGCTGATGGGCGTGGTGAAGCTGACGCCACGCGGGCTGTTGGGCGGCGTGTCCTCGCGTACGGGCCGCAAGTACGGCCCGCAATAGCCCCGGAGGGCCGCCCGGACGGGCCGACTACAAGCGGCCAACTGTATGAAATCTCCCTAAACTGGACCTGTCCTATCCAGCGCGGGAGGCGACGCGATGACATTCGTACAAGTGATCGATTATGAGACCAGGCGGTTCGACGAGATGAACGCGCTCATCGACCGCTGGGCGGAGCAGAGCAGCGGCAGGCGCACCGCCACGCACACGATGATCGGCCAGGACCGCGAGGCTCGGAACCACTACGTGGACATGGTGGAATTCGCCTCCTACGAGGAGGCGATGAAGAACTCTCACCTCCCCGAAACGGACCGGATGTTCCAGGAGATGGTGGCCCTCTGTGAGGGAATGCCGAAGTTCATGAACCTCGACGTGGTCCGCGACGAGCACCTCAACAAGCAGCTCGCCGAGCGGGTGTTCCGGGAAGCGGCCATGGACGGCAACATGAGCGTTTTCGACGAGTGCTTCGCGACGAACTACATCGACCACGACGCCAGCAAGGAGGAGCCCACCGTCATCGGACGCGACGCCATGCGGTCGGACATGGAGACCTGGCGCGCCGCCTTCGACATCACCTTCGAGCCGATGGCCCAGCTCGCCGAGGGCGACATGGTCACGACGGTGTGGAACTGGCGCGGAACCCACAAGGGCCCGTTCATGGGAGTCGAACCCACCGGGGAGACGTACGAGATGTCCGGGAGCACGACCTTCCGGTGCCAGGACGGAGAGATCGTCGAGGGCTGGTGGCACTACAACCCCGCGGTCCTGCAACGGCAGATGGGCGGATCTGGTTCTCCGTACGGATCCTGAGGGCCGAACCACGGGAAAGGCCCCGTTCCGCAGCTGCGGAACGGGGCCTTTCCCGGGCGTGGTGCGTGCGATCAGTGGCTGTGGCCGTGACCGCCGTGGCCGTGACCGGCGTCGCCCTCGTCGTCCGCCGGCTTCTCGACGACCAGGGTCTCGGTCGTGAGCAGCAGGGAGGCGATGGAAGCGGCGTTCTCCAGCGCGGAACGGGTGACCTTCACCGGGTCGATGACGCCGGCCTTGACCAGGTCGCCGTACTCGCCGGTGGCGGCGTTGAAGCCCTGGCCCTTGTCGAGCTCGGCGACCTTCGAGGTGATGACGTACCCCTCGAGACCGGCGTTCTCGGCGATCCAGCGCAGCGGCTCGACGGCGGCGCGGCGCACGACCGCGACACCGGTGGCCTCGTCGCCCGACAGGCCGAGGTTGCCCTCGAGGACCTTGACGGCGTGGACGAGCGCGGAGCCACCGCCGGAGACGATGCCCTCCTCGACCGCGGCGCGGGTCGCCGAGATGGCGTCCTCGAGACGGTGCTTCTTCTCCTTGAGCTCCACCTCGGTGGCGGCGCCGACCTTGATGACGCAGACGCCGCCGGCGAGCTTCGCCAGGCGCTCCTGCAGCTTCTCGCGGTCCCAGTCCGAGTCGGTGGACTCGATCTCGGCCTTGATCTGGTTGACGCGACCGACGACTTCCTCGTGGCTGCCGCCACCGTCGACGATGGTCGTGTCGTCCTTGGAGATGGTGACGCGGCGGGCGGAGCCCAGTACGTCCAGACCGGCCTGGTCGAGCTTGAGGCCGACCTCCTCGGCGATGACGGTGGCACCGGTGAGGGTGGCCATGTCCTGGAGCATCGCCTTGCGACGGTCACCGAAGCCGGGGGCCTTGACGGCGACCGCGTTGAAGGTGCCGCGGATCTTGTTGACGACGAGGGTGGAGAGCGCCTCGCCCTCGACGTCCTCGGCGATGATCAGCAGCGGGCGGGAGCCGCCGGCCTGGATGACCTTCTCCAGCAGGGGCAGGAGGTCCTGGATCGAGGAGATCTTGCCCTGGTTGATCAGGATGTACGGGTCGTCGAGGACGGCCTCCATACGCTCCTGGTCGGAGACCATGTACGGGGAGAGGTAGCCCTTGTCGAAGGCCATGCCCTCGGTGAACTCCAGCTCCAGGCCGAAGGTGTTGGACTCCTCGACGGTGATGACACCGTCCTTGCCGACCTTGTCCATCGCCTCGGCGATGAGCTCGCCGACCTGCTGGTCCTGCGCGGAGAGCGCAGCCACGGCGGCGATGTCGGACTTGTCCTCGATCGGGCGGGCGGTCGCGAGGAGCTCCTCGGACACGGCCTTGACCGCGGCGTCGATGCCCTTCTTCAGGGCGGCCGGGGAGGCACCCGCGGCGACGTTGCGCAGACCCTCGCGGACCAGCGCCTGGGCCAGCACGGTGGCGGTGGTGGTGCCGTCACCCGCGATGTCGTTGGTCTTGGTCGCCACCTCCTTCACGAGCTGCGCGCCCAGGTTCTCGTACGGGTCGTCCAGCTCGACCTCGCGGGCGATGGTGACACCGTCGTTGGTGATGGTGGGGGCGCCGAACTTCTTGTCGATGACGACGTTGCGGCCCTTGGGGCCGATCGTCACCTTGACCGTGTCGGCAAGCTTGTTGACGCCGCGCTCGAGGGCGCGACGGGCGTCCTCGTCGAACTTCAGGATCTTCGCCATGGCAGCGGTTCAGCCCTCTCGAAAACTCGGGTTTAACGAGCTGCGCCCCTCGCCGCCCGGCAATCAGCGGGGTGACCAGGGGCGCAGCTCAAAGCAGTACTGATGAAGAGAATTACTTCTCGACGATCGCGAGCACGTCGCGAGCCGAGAGGACGAGGTACTCCTCGCCGCTGTACTTCACTTCGGTGCCGCCGTACTTGCTGTAGAGCACGATGTCGCCGACGGTGACGTCCAGCGGGAGACGCTGGCCGTCCTCGAAGCGACCCGGGCCAACCGCGAGGACGACGCCCTCCTGGGGCTTCTCCTTCGCGGTGTCCGGGATGACCAGGCCGGAGGCCGTGGTCTGCTCGGCGTCGAGCGGCTGGACCACAATGCGGTCCTCAAGCGGCTTGATGGCAACCTTGGAGCTGGCGGTCGTCACGATCCGACCTCCCCCTTCGGAGATCCGGGGTTAACTGTCTGAGGTGGCGACCAGGTCGATCCGTCGTCGCGGGTGCCGGATCTGCCTGTCGCTGTGTTGGCACTCACCAGGGGCGAGTGCCAGGTGCGAGACTATTCCGGCGATTAGCACTCGGTCAAGCGGAGTGCCAATTCCCGACCCCCGGGCGTTGCGCGGACCGGACTCCGAGCCCCCCAAAACCGGGGCGTTCGGCGCTTCGAGATCAGCACCATCCCGATCATGACCAGGACAAACTCCGGCGTGCGCCGACACCACGCCGTCCCCGCGACCGTCGGCCTCGCGTTCGACATGCGGATGTTTTCGGCCGCCGTACCGTGACCGGTTTCCCAGCTGACGGGGGTGGAGGGCGCCTTCCATCCGGAGCGGTGCACCCGGGAGGAGTCCCCGGACGCAGCGCCGGTGGCGGCATGCCGAGGATCTTCACCGCCCCTGACGGATCGTTCACGATCCCGCAGATCGAGCCGGCGGCCGGTTCGACACGCCGCCGGCCGGGCCGGCGGCGTCCCGCACCGGCGGGGGGCGGCGGTGGGACGGGACGCCGGAAGCCGGCGCCTCGCCTGTTCGATCTACGGCAGTTCGTGACGCAGGCGGAGAACCTGTCCGGCGACAGTTCAGCTCATGCCCCTTCCCGTCGAGGGCTGCGGAAGGAACCATGGGGAGGACGTCAACGTCGTAGATGATATGAAGATAAAGCGCCTCATTACCGAGCAGATCGGACCCAAGGCCGCCACGACCCCGGACCCACCGGGCGCCGCGTCCGCACCTCCGGCGCCACGTGAGGCGTGGCGTGGGGCGTGGCGTGGGGCGTGGCGTGGGGCGTGGCGTGAGACTTCGCGTAAGGCTGCATCTCCGCCGCCCTCCCCGCCCTCCCCGTTCTCCCCGCCGTCCACTCGGTCCGCCCCCAAGGAGGGTGGCGGCATCCCGTGCGTGGACTGAAACCCCTGACGTCGGCGGGCGCCCGCCGACGGACCGAGGCGCTGCTCCTGGTCTTCGTCGTCGTCATCGCCGTCTTCGGCCACGCCGCCGCGGGCCTCGCCATGAACGACCGGCTGCCGCCCAACCTCGCCGGCTTCGCCGTCAGCATGACCCTGCTGTCCCTGGTGGGGCACTTGGGCGTGCGCCGCTTCGCGGCCTACGCGGATCCGCTGGTCTTCCCGCTCGCCATGCTGCTGACCGGGCTGGGGCTGGTCCTGATCCACCGGCTCGACCAGGGGTACATCGAGAGGTACAACTCGGACGCGAACGCTCCGGGTCAGCTGATGTGGACGGTTGTCGGCGTCGCCGCCTGCCTCGCGGTGGTGGCCTTGCTGCGCGACCACCGGCTGCTGCAGCGGTTCATCTACATCACGATGGCCGTCGCCCTGGTGCTGCTGATCGCGCCGGCCTTCTTCGGCGCGGACACCTACGGCGCCAAGCGGTGGATCATCCTCTTCGGCTTCTCCCTGCAGCCCGGCGAGTTCGTGAAGATCATGATCGCGATCTTCTTCGCCGGCTACCTGGTCATCCACCGCGACTCGCTGGCACTGACGGGCCGGAAGTTCCTCGGCATGCGGCTGCCCCCGATGCGCCAGCTCGGACCCATCATCACGGTGTGGATCGTCTCGATGCTGGTACTGGTCTTCGAACGCGACCTCGGCACCTCGCTGATCTTCTTCGGGGTCTTCGTGGTGATGCTGTACGTCGCCACCGAGCGCACCAGCTGGATCATCTGCGGCCTGCTCATGGCCTCGGCGGGCGCCTTCGTGGTCGGCTCGACGGAGCCGCACGTCAAGGCGCGCGTGGCGGCCTGGCTGGACCCGCTCTCCGTCTACCTGCCGAACCCACCCCCGGGCGTCACCTCGGACCAGTCGGCGCAGGCCCTGTTCAGCTTCGGCACGGGCGGCATCTCCGGGACCGGCCTCGGCATGGGACACCCGGAGCTGATCAAGTTCGCGGGGCGCAGCGACTTCATCCTCACGACGGTGGGCGAGGAGCTCGGCCTCGCGGGGGTCATGGCCGTACTGATCCTCTACGCCCTCCTCGTGCAGCGGGGGCTGCGGATGGCGCTCGGCGCCCGCGACCCCTTCGGCAAACTGCTCGCGGTGGGCCTGGCCGCGGCGCTGGCCCTGCAGGTCTTCGTGGTCGCGGGCGGCGTCACGGGTCTGATCCCCCTGACGGGCAAAGCCCTCCCCTTCCTGGCCAAGGGCGGCTCATCCCTCCTGGCCAACTGGATCATGATCGCCCTCCTCCTGCGCATCAGCGACAGCGCGGAACGCCAACGCGAGGCGGACACCCACGGCCCGGCGGAAACGACGATCACCCCGGCGGTGCGGGTGTAGGGGCGGCGCGGGCGAGGGGTGGGTGTCGGGCGAGGCGGTGGCCTGCTGGGCGGGGTCGATGGCCTGGGCGGGGTCGATGGCCTGCTGGGCAGGGTCGGGACTGCGGCGGGGGGAGGGTGGCGGGAGCCGGGCGGGCAGGAGCGGGACCGTGCGGCGGCGACTGCGGATGCCGGGAGCCGGGCGGGCGGGTTCGGATCGCTCAGGCGGGGGCTTCGGCGGGCGGGAGCCGGCTGGGCGGTATCAGAGTTGGTTTGGGGGTTTCCCGTCAGTCTCATCGTCTCTCCGTGTCGGGCCGGTCCCTCAAGGGCGCTCCTTCGTCGCGTCGCTGCGCGATGGCCTGCGGCCACCCTTGACCGACCGTCCCGCCACGGACATACGAAGACCGACGGGAACCCCCCAAAGGAACGGGCCGGCCATTCCTGATCCACAACGGCCCGATCAGCGACCCCCGGCCGGGTCGGGGGGCGCATCAAATCGCTACACACTTCCCGGTGATGGCGGCCGGCGCCCGTCTGTGGCCGGACATAGGCCGCCACAGATCGCTACGCGCTTCTCGACGAGCGCGACTGACGGCCGTCTGGGGCTGATCGAGGCCTGAGAAGGGGACGGAGGGGCGGATGCTCGGCTCAGCCGAGGTGTACCCCCATCAAGGCGAGGCACGCATCACAAGACGACGCCCAAAATGGGGTAATAGGGCAATTTGCTGGCCTTTTCGGCCGTCCGCCCCACCAGACCCGGGTACGCATCGGAATAGCCGTTGTCTGGTGCCTTTCCTCCCTCAAGCGGCTGTCAGACGCCGTCATCGACCACCCCAAGGACCGTGGGCGGCCTATGACCAGGCACAGACAGCCGCCAGTCGCCATCACCGGGAAGTGTGTAGCGATCTGACGCGCCTGACCAGCCCCAGACGGACTGCGGACGCCTAGACGTGAGGAGCGCGTAGCGATCGGTGGCGGCTTATGTCCAGCCCCAGACGGATCGCAGACGCCGAGACATGAGGAGCGCGTAGCGATCGGTGGCGGCCTATGTCCAGCCCCAGACGGATCGCAGACGCCGAAACGTCAGGAGCGCGTAGCGATTTGATGCGCCCCCCGACCCGGCCGGGGGTCGCTGATCGGGCCGTTGTGGATCAGGAATGGCCGGCCCGTTCCTTTGGGGGGTTCCCG